>CAVOCR010000199.1:0-5032 GCA_963694245.1 Myxococcota bacterium | reverse complement strand
CGCCTTGATCACCGACCCCGAGCGCACCGCATTTCACATCGTCACGAATCCAGAGGAACTTCCGGTCGAAGAAGCCCTGGAACTGGAGCGTTCTCGGCGAGAGACTCTGGCGGTTCCAGCGGGGGCATGTATCGTGAATCGTGTGTGGCCCGAGGTGGCAGCGGACGAGGACTGGGACGTCGTGAAAAGCGCTCTGCGAGGGGCCGGTGGGCTCGAGGGGTGCGTCGATGTCCTGGAGTGGATGCGTACCCGTCACGCGGGACAATCGAAATTGATGGAACGGATTCATGCGGGGCTGAGCATCCCGACATGGTCTCTCCCCTTCGTCTTTTCGCCGTCTTTTGGGAGATCTGCCATCGAACTCCTGGCGAACCACCTGGAAGCGCATGCGGAGGCATCCAATGAATGAGGAGACGATTCGAGCGCAGAGGCTGGTGGAGGAGCGAAGCCTGCGGCCGAAAGGCGCCGGAGGAACCGTCGAGCGGCATCGATGGGACAATGGGCTGACTCTCCTCATCCACCGGGATCCGCGGGCTCCGATCGTCGCGTACCACACCTGGTTGGGTGTGGGCTCGTCGCGGGATCCTCGGGGAAGCACGGGGATGGCGCATTTCTTCGAACATCTGATGTTTCGGGAGTCGGAACGACTGTCGGAAGGGGAGTACGATCGCGTGATGGAGAAGCTCGGTGCGCAGGTCAATGCGGCCACATGGCTGGATTGGACGTGTTTTCACGCGAAGGCTCCTCGTGCGCATCTTTCGGAGATCATCGACATCGAAGCGGAGCGTCTCGCCCATGTGGTCGTGGGGTCGACTCAACTCGATGGCGAACGAAAAGTGGTTCTGAATGAACGCCAGATGCGCGTCGATGACGACCCCGATGGTCAGATGGATGAAATTCTCTGGGGAACGATCTTTGGGCGTGAGCATCCCTACGGCTGGCCAACGCTCGGATGGAAGGAGGACATTGAGAACTTTGGTCTGGAGGCGTGTCGCGCTTTTCATCAGGAATGGTACGCCCCTTCGAATACGACGCTTGTTGTCGTGGGAGATGTGGATCCAGAGGCCGTTTGTCGCGATGTCGATGCTCATTATGGGTCGATGAGCGGTCGCCCCGTTCAACACCCCTCCTTTGAAGCCGCCCCGTCCGGGGGCGATGTGGTTGAACTCGTACTCGACATTTCGAGTGAGCGGGTATCCATGGCATTCCCCGCTCCGCGCCTGGGGGCATTGGAACTCGCGGGCTGGGAGGTTTTGAATGAGATCCTTCTGGGGGCCGAGAGCGCTCGTCTGGAGCGCAGTCTTGTGGAGGAATCCGAAGCGGCATTGGACGTTTCTGGAACGGTGGAGCCTTTGCGGCATGCGGGCATCTTCCAGATTGACCTCACGATGAGTCCCGGAGTCTCGGCTGAGCAGGGCCGTGATGCTGTGTTTTCCGAGCTGCAACGGATCGCGGAACTTGGGGTGGATGCATGCGAGATTGCGCGCGCATCCGTGCTTCTCGAGGCGTCGGGAGTCCAGCAGATTCTCACAGCCGGTGGAGTCGCGTGGATGCTGGGGCACCACGAATGCACCACGGGGGATTTTCGGGATTTCTTCCGGCATCTTGAAGCCGTGAATTCAGTGACAACGCTTCACGTTCAGCAAGCCGCACGCGCGTGTGTCGCACACGGGGGAGCCACTGTGCTCGCACGCGTGCGAGGGGAGGCGTGATGCAGTTCCGAGTCGTATCCGATCATGCCGCGCCCTGGGTCAGCATTCGAGTCGTTCTGCCGGAAGGAAGTCTGGCGGACCCTCCGGGGCGGGAGGGACAGGCTGTCTTGACCTCGGATGCGCTTCAACTGGGGGCGGGCGATCGCCGTCGAGAAGAATGGAAGGAGGCGCTGGATCATCTGGGGGCGGACGTGGATGTACACGTCGCACGAGATGTCACGATCGTGGGCGCGGAAGTGCTCTCGCGGAATGCGGAGGAACTCTTCGGACTGCTCGGAGACCTCATTCACCGCCCTCGGGTTGAAGCAGAGGAGGTGGCGCGTTTGAAGCGTCAAAGCGTCGCCGATCTTGAGCAGATGTCCGATGATGATGAGGGACTCGTGGCCGCTGTGCACTCCCAGGTTCTCTGGGGAACCCATCCCTATGCCCGCCCGGGGCGGGGGTGGATGGATACGATCCGGTCTCTGGAAATCACCGACCTGCGTGAATTTCACGCTTCGCGCGTGAGCGACGGCCCCTTGCTGGTCGCGGTCGCCGGGGATGTTCGGGAGTCGGACGTGAAGGAATGGTCTCGGGGCGCGTTCCTGGAAAAGAGCGGGACGATCCCGGAGCCCAGAACATTGCCCGCGCCTCGAGCCACTCCCGGTCGCCGTGCCACCTGGTTGGAAAAGGCAGGTCGCACGCAGACGCAGCTCGTCCTGGGCTGCCCCACCGTGGGTCTTGGGAATGAGGATCTGTACGCTCTTCAGATCGCCAATTCGGTCCTCGGCGGTTTGTACACGGGTCGCTTGATGCAGGAATTGAGGGAACGACGCGGGTGGACGTATGGGGTTCAGTCGCAGTTGGGCGTGGATCATCGAGGCGGGGCCTTTTCGGTCTCCATGGGATTGGATGCTGAACAGGGTGCGGCGGGGATCGCGTGCTGTTGGGGCCTCATCGAGGACTGGATCTCCGAGGGAATCACGCCGGAGGAACTGGAGTTTGCCCAGAGTCACCTCCTGAATTCATTTGCGTTTGCGCAGGAAACGGCGTCGCAGCGGCTGGGGAATGCCCTGGAGATTGCATTGCATCACCGGCCTGCGGATTGGCTGGAGACCTGGTGCGGGCGGATTCGTCAGGTGACGGTCGAGGATGTCCAGCGCTCTCTACAAACGCATCTCAATCCGGCGAACATGACGTTGACGCTGGTGGCGAGTCCGAGCGCGGAATTGGAGGATTTCCTCAAGGGGTGGGCGCGAGAGGGATCGCTGCGGATACACCCGGCGGCGGAGGAGTTTCGACCTCTCGCTCAATCAGCCTGACATCATCGAGAATCACGGAGATTGTGCAGTCTTCGCCAATTCCAAAGACCACGCCGTCCTCTTCTGTAAGTGCTCGCCTCAGACCCCGAAGTTGCAGGACCTCGCCCCGTGTCGCCACGATCTCTCCACGAACCTGTCGCGCTGTCCATGGGAGCGGGTTCAGGTACCATGCTTTGGAGGAATGGGGCTGGGGAAGGCATCGATATCCCTCCGTGGCGTTGAATCCAGTGACATGGCACCGCCACTCAAACGTGAGATTCGACTGCGCTGCGATATCGCCCAGGGGGCCACTCCATCCGGATTGCCATTCTCGCTGCCAGGAGGCCGAGGACCCCTTGCCGCTGCGTTCGCGTGAACTGCTCCAGCCACGGCACAGCCTCTCCATTTCCCGGTCGGTCGGGGTCTGGGTGGGAGCGCTCAGCGCGGCCCTTGCGAGAGATGAGCCGGTGACCGCAGAATGACTCGAAGCTGCTGCCGGGTAGACGTCTGGGCTGGTTTCGGCCTGCCCCACCACCACGACAAGTGCGACGATTCCTCCGAGAAGAAATGCCTGTGCCATGTTCCCCAGCGCTTCTCGGCGTGCGGACGTTGGACGTCTTCGGACCCCATGGTTTCGGGTACGGAGGCGGGTGCGTCTTGCAGGGGGCCTGTTGGGAAGCATGCGAACCTTGCGGGCTGATTCGATGCAGTCTACCTCGGGCTTGCGGGCGGCACCAAAAAACAGGACATTGCGCGGACGAACTTGAGAAGGATGGATGGACGATGGAACGCTCAGGCTCAGCTCCCCCCTGGATGCCCGCGATGAATGGGCCTTTGGCGAAGCTTGTCGAGTCCCTTGAAGGGGATTCGAGCGATGTGTCCGTTCGTGGAGAATGCGGAGGCTGGATGACCGCCTGGATCACGGCTCTTGCCGTGTCCACAAGCCGTCTCTGCATCACCGTCGCAGCCGATGCACGAGAAGCGCGTCGTATCGCCGAATCGCTCTCGACATGGGAGGGGGGCAAGGGAGTTCATTCGGGGGTGGTGGCTCTTCTTTGCGGTTCGGATGCGTCTCCGTATCTCGAAATTGCCCCGGATCGGGCATTGGGCACTCAGCGGCTCGCAACACTGCATCGGCTTCTTCATGACGCGGAGTTGAGACATCTCGTCCTCGACCCCGTGGCGCTCTCGACCCGGATTCTCCCGAAGTCCGATTTTCAGGAATCTTGCTGGAGCCTGAGAGTGGGGCAGTCCATCGAGCGGGAGACTCTCGTCGAGCACCTGGCCCTCGCCGGATTTGTGCGGGTGGGTCGCGTGGAAGATCCCGGCACCTACAGCGTGCGAGGCGGAGTGGTGGACATTTTCTCGCCCCTCGATGCGGAGCCAGCGCGACTGGATTTCTTCGGAGATGAGATCGAGAGCATTCGGACATTTCTGCCCGATACGCAGAGGACGAGTGGAGCCCGCGGAAGCGTGGAAATCCTCCCGGTTCGAGAGGCTTTGCAGACGGATGTGACACGACTGCATGCGCGGGGGGCTCTGCACGCGCTGGCCGGAGAACTGGGTCACCCCACGCGCCGTGTACGAGCCATCGCGGAGGATCTGGATGCGGGGATCCTCACGCCCGGTTTGGATGGCCTTCTGCCAGCATTCTACGAAGAACTCTCGGCGCTCAAGGACTGGCTTCCAGAGGACCCGATCTGGATTCTCGCGCAGCCCGAGGCCGTGCGGGAAAGCTTGCAGAGTCATGCCGACGCGCTTCAGGGGGAGCACGGGCGGGCTGTCGAGAGGGGCGCATTGGTCTTTCCCGTCCATCGCTTGATGTGGTCTCCGGCGGAGATCGAGGGCACGTGGAGCGCCTCTCGCGTCGTTCGCTGGCGAACCCTGGTGGGGGATGGCGATGAGAACGAAATTCATTTGCCGGCAGAAGGCCACGGTGAATGGGTGGGAGAACTGCGCTCGAAGCGTGGGAGTGGGGACACGCGTCGCCTGATCGTGGAACGGGTTCAGGCGTTGCAGGCAGAGGGTCTCGCGGTCGGG
>CAVOCR010000198.1:0-5059 GCA_963694245.1 Myxococcota bacterium | reverse complement strand
CCCAACTCAATCAACCGACGGGTTGAACCGTGATGAGTTTACGATTGCGTCGTTGCTTGTACTCAACCGTACCGTCCGTCAACGCAAACAGGGTGTAATCCCGTCCCATTCCCACGTTCTCACCGGGATGAAACTTGGTTCCGAGCTGACGCACGAGGATGTTGCCTGCGCGAACACGCTCGCCACCATACTTCTTCACGCCTCGACGCTGCCCGGCGCTGTCACGACCATTCCGAGAGCTTCCTTGTCCTTTCTTATGAGCCATGGAGCCCTCCTTGAATCAGCGCGGTGCGCTGCTATTCCTGATCGTTCTGGGTCTCGGTGGTTTCGGACGCCTCAACGGGCGCGGCCTCTGCCTTCGGAGCGGCCTTCTTCGGAGCGGCCTTCTTCGGAGCGGCCTTCTTCGGAGCGGCCTTCTTCGGAGCGGCCTCTGCTTTCGGAGCCGCCTTCTTCGGAGCGGCCTCTGCCTTCGGAGCGGCCTTCTTCGGAGCGGCCTTCTTCGGAGCAGCCTCTACCTTCGGAGCGGCCTCCGCCTTCGGAGCGGCCTTCTTCGGAGCGGCCTTCTTCGCCTTGCCCACCGTGATGTCCGTAATGGTCACACGCGTGAGACTCTGGCGATGGCCATTCTTGCGCCGATAGCCCTTCCGTCGCTTGTACTTGAAGACCGTGAGCTTCTCGCCCCGCTCCTGCGCCACGATTTCAGCGCTGACAACCGCGCCGGAGACAACCGGGGTGCCGACCTGAGTCGTCCCGTCATCTCCCACGAGAAGAACTTCTTCAAATGTCACTTTCGCGCCCACTTCCGCGTCGAGTTTCTCGATACGAATTTGGTCGCCATTCGCGACACGATACTGCTTTCCACCTGTTCGGATCACCGCATACATGGTGCCCACTCCTGCGATTTGTCCGAGGCCCGCACACACCCGACGCGCATGGGGGTCCCTTCGGAGGCGCGTAAAGTAAAAGCCTGGTCCCCACCTGTCAAGCACGATCTGACAGAGACCTCCCGACGCGCTACGTTTCCCCGCGAACCATCGCGGGGAGCGAAGTCTCATAAGGAGCGCGTGCAACACCATTTTCCGTAATGATCCCGGTCACAAACCGAGCGGGTGTCACATCAAAAGAAGGGTTCGCCGCGGCCACACCCTCGGGGGCAGTGCGGTGCCCAAACACTCCCGTCACTTCCTCCGGAGATCGCTCTTCAATCGCAATGTCCTTTCCATGCGCGATGCTCAAGTCGATGGTGGAGGTCGGAGCGGCAACATAGAACGGAATACCATTCTCATGCGCCAGCACCGCGAGGGAATACGTCCCAATCTTGTTGGCGACATCTCCATTCGCGACCGTTCTATCCGTCCCCACGACAATCGCCTGAACCGCCCCACGTTGCATCATGAAGCCCGCGGCATTGTCGGCAAGCAGAGTGACATCCACGCCATCGCGCATGAGCTCCCATGCGGTCAATCGAGCGCCCTGCAAAAACGGACGCGTTTCATTCGCATAGACCCGAATTCCCCGATTCTGCTCCACGGCGACCCGAATCACCGCCAGCGCGGTGCCCATCCCCCCTGTCGCGAGCGCCCCCGCGTTGCAATGAGTCATGACGGTCCCGCCCATGGGCATCAATGGAGCTCCGTGCTCGCCGATACGCCGACACACCTCCACATCCTCCGTGAGGATGGTCTGAGCCTCCTCATCGAGACGAGAACACCGGTCTTCGAATGAAGAACCCCGAGAAGCGTCCAATACACGCCGCATGCGATCCAATGCCCAGAAAAGATTCACCGCCGTCGGTCGAGTCTCCGCCATCTGATCGCATAGATGACGCACTCCCGAGTCGAAGTCTTCCGCGGGATTCAGCGCCCGGGCTCCCAGGGCCACCCCAAATGCCGCCGTGATGCCAATGGCCGGGGCGCCGCGCACGATCATCGTCTGAATCGCATCCGCAACCTCCGAGGCCGTTGCACAGCGAACATACCGCTCTTCCAGCGGGAGACGCGTCTGATCCAGAAGGGTCACCGCCTTCCCGTCATAGGCAACGGTTTCGAAAGACAACTTCATGCGTCCAGTTCCTTCTTCAGCAGTTCATTGACCATCGGAGGATTCGCCTTGCCCCGTGTAGCCGCCATGACCCTCCCGACGAAGAACCCCAGCACCTGGGTCTTGCCGCCCCGGTACTGCTCCACTTGCGCCGGGTTTTGCCCAATGACGTCCCGTACGATTCCCAGGATCTCCCCGGCATCCGTAATCTGTCCCCCGAGTTCCTCTACAACAGCGTCGGGATCGCCCCCTTCCCGAAACACCCGATCAAACACCTCTTTCGCCATCTTCGAACTCAAGGTGCCCTCTTCCATGAGCGCCAGAATCCGGGCCAGCTGGTCGGGAGTCACGGGACTCTCCTCGATCCCCTTTTCTTCGCGGGACAATTGGCCGAGCAATTCACTCGAAACCCAGTTGGCCGCCTTCTTGGGATCCGTACCTGCGATCCCGATCACGGCATCATAATAGTTCGCGAGTTCCAGCGATCCCGTGAGAACCGCGGCATCATAGGCACCGAGCCCGAGGACATCACGGTAACGAGCCTCCCGATCCCGGGGCAGTTCCGGCAAGCTCTTCTGCACCTCGACAATCCAGGACTCCTCCAATTCGATGGGGAGAAGATCCGGATCCGAAAAATAGCGATAGTCGTGCGCATCTTCCTTGGAACGCATCGTCTCCGTCCGTCCCAGCGCCTCATTCCAAAGCCGCGTTTCCTGAACGACCGGGTTGCCAGCCTCCAGAAGACTGCGCTGACGGTCCACTTCAAACAGAAGGGCCCGATGAACGTTGCGAAAGCTGTTCATGTTCTTCATCTCGGCCTTCGTGCCGAGCACATCGCAGCCCACCGGGCGAAGGGAGATGTTTGCATCATAGCGAAAATTGCCGGCTTCCATGTTGCCATCGCTGATGCCCAGGAAACGCACCATCCGGTGAAGAACCTTGAGATAGGCGACCACTTCGTCGGGATGACTGAGTTCCGGCTCGCTCACGATCTCAATGAGCGGAACTCCTGCCCGGTTGTAGTCCACTCTGCTGACACCCCGGCTCGAATCGTGGACCGTTTTGCCCGCGTCATCTTCCATGTGGATGCGCGTAATCCCAATCCGCTTCTCACCGCCCCCCTCGAGAGGGATGTTCACGAACCCATGTTCACAGATGGGCTCATCGAACTGGCTGATCTGATACCCGCGAGGCAAATCGGGATAAAAGTAGTGTTTCCGCGCAAATCGACAACTCCGGGCAATCGTGCAATCCGTCGCCAGGCCCATCATCACCGCGCTGCGAACCGCCTCCCGATTGAGCACGGGAAGAGTGCCTGGGAGTCCAAGGCTCACAGGATCGACGTGACGATTGGGGCCATCCGTCACCCCATGCGGACACGCGCTGAAAATCTTGGTCTCCGTGGAGAGCTGCGCATGCACTTCCAGCCCGATGACGATCTCCCATTCAGTCATGACCCCCTCTCTCCCGGCCATGCATCCGACTCCATGAACAGGCGCTCATGGGCATGGGCCGCCCGGAGAAGTGCTCCTTCCTCCAGAGGCGCAGCAAGGAGCTGCAATCCCACGGGAAGCCCCTCTGAGAAACCACAGGGAATCGACACTCCGGGAAGTCCCGCCAGGCTCGCGGAGAGCGTGAAGATGTCCATCAAGTACATTTGAAGCGGGTCCGCAACGCGGACCCCTTTCGGGAAAGCCACCACAGGAGACGTCGGCGTCGCGAGGACATCCACCTTCTCAAATGCGGCCATGAAATCGTTTCGAATCAGCGTGCGTACCCGCTGCGCCTTGTCATAGAAGGCCTCATAGTATCCGCTCGAGAGCGCAAACGTCCCCAGCATGATGCGGCGACGCACCTCCGGTCCAAATCCCTCGGCCCGCGTCTGCGCATAGAGTTCTTCCAGCGAAAGATTCGGATCGCTCGCACGATGTCCGTACCGAATGCCGTCATACCGCGCCAGATTGGACGAGGCCTCGGCGGTCGCGAGCAGGTAATAGGTCGCAATGCAGTATTCCGTATGGGGGAGACTCACGGGCTCCACGAGGGCGCCCGCGGACTCCAGTCGTTGAATCCCCTCTTGAACATGTTCCGCGACGCCAGGCTCCAAGCCCTCCCCGAAATACTCGTCCGGAAGCCCCACGCGCATTCCCTCGATTCCCCGTTCCAGCTCTGCGCTGTAATTCTCCACGGGTTTCGTCGAACAGGTGGAGTCCAGAGGATCGGCGCCCGCCAGCACCTCAAGACTCAAGGCCACATCTTCAACCGTCCTCCCGAAGGGTCCGATCTGATCCAGAGAAGACGCGAAGGCGATCGCTCCCTGGCGACTGACACGGCCATATGTGGGCTTCAAACCCACAACCCCACACAACGCCGCTGGTTGCCGAATGCTTCCTCCCGTATCGGTTCCAAGAGCCAGAGGAGCCTGTCCCCCGGCAACCGCCGCCGCGGAACCTCCCGAGGAGCCGCCTGGAACCCGGGAGCTGTCCCAGGGATTGCCGCATGGACCGTACGCGGAGTTCTCATTGCTGGAACCCATCGCGAATTCATCCTGATTCGTCTTTCCCAGAATGACCGCCCCCGCGGCGCGAAGCCGCTCCACGACAGTCGCATCGTATGGAGGAATGAACCCGGCGAGCATCCGGCTACCGGCGGTCGTTTCAATGCCCCGGGTGACGATCTGATCCTTGATCGCGATCGGGACGCCCTCGAGAGGACGGCAGGGCTCTCCGGCGGCACGCCGCTGATCGATCGCCTCTGCGGTCTGGAGGGCTCCTTCCGCATCCACTCGAATGAATGCATTCCATTCGTCGTCCGTGTCCCCAATGCGTTCGAGATGCGCTTGAGTCACCTCCACGGCACTGAAGTCACCCGCAGCGATCCCAGCGCGCAGCCATTTCGCCGAGTGCTTGTACAAGGGAGTCTCTGAACTCATGATCCCCCCTGGACAACCTGCGGCACGACGAAGCTCTCTCCATCCTGCCGCGGCGCATTGTCCAACGTCTCCGCTCTCGTGAGGGTC
>CAVOCR010000197.1:0-5076 GCA_963694245.1 Myxococcota bacterium | reverse complement strand
CATCCATTGAATCAGGCTGGGACGCGGAAGGATCACTTGAATCAGGCTGGGATGCGGAAGCGTCACTTGAATCAGGCTGGGACGTGGAACTGCTCGTCTCTCCACAAGAAGCGAGGGTGAGCATGAGTGCCATCACCATGCGCAGGATGTTCGTACCGGACGGAAACAGTTCTTTCATTGCCATGATATCCCCTGAAGGGGGCTGCTTTCATGAGGCTTGCGCTGGACGCTTCGAGACGCTGCGTGAGGTCGACACCCGGGCCGGCCAGCACCCCCGATGGAGCGCCGCGGCGAGAGGAGACTGCTCAGGAAGGCTTCACTTCCTCAGCCGAAACATCCTTGACCTCACTGCCATCCGGCGTGGCGATTTCACCCGCCGGTGTGACATCCAGGGCTTCATCTTCCTCACTTGCCTTGGAAAGGCCGGTCTTGAAATTGCGGATACCGCTTCCAAGTGCCTCACCCACCTTGGGCAGCTTCGAGCCCCCAAAGATCAGGAGAAGAATGAGAAAGATGAGCGCGAGCTCTCCGACACCGAGGCCGAGAAACGCAAACGATACGTGGATTCCGATCAGGTCCATGACTTGGCCTCCGTACGAGCGCATTGCTGTGCAGTCACTAATTCAATAGCACCTGACGACCCGACACGCAATTGTTCGGAAGGCTACTTGCCGAAGCCCCCGAGCTTCTCGAGCGTCTTCCCCGTCGACTCCAGCTTGTCCTTCGTGCGTTCGACCCGTTTCACGCTGCCTTCCGCCTCATTGCCCAGGCGCTCGGGAGTGCGCGCATGGTGCTCCACATCCGTGGCAAACTTCTCCGGCTCTCGCAGCGCTCGGTTCTGCTCTTTCCGTGCGTTTTTGGTGGCAGCCTCCGGATCTTCCAATTCATGACTCTTCACGATCGGCCGACCCGTCCGGGGATCCACTTCAAACGTGTCTCCCCAGGAGATGGCGATATCGACATCAGTCTCCCAGTCGATGGGGACCAGCATGGTTTTCGGATGATTGACCAGCCTGGAAAGAATGTAGGCCGTGTTTCGGGCTGATCCCGGCTGATGCCAGATGACCGGAGCGGGTCGATTCTCCAGCCGATCGGCACGCACATCCACCACGGTGTATCCGGCCTCCTCCACGTACTCCTGGATGCGCTCGACCTCGTCTTCGCCGTACTCTCCGAGACTGTTCAACACGAGCACTCTCGCGTATCCCGTGACTTCCTTGAACCCCTCATCCGACCGTGCGGGGAGGAAGTCCTTGTCCGAGCGCGCCTTCGCGAGACGGTCATACCCGTCCTTCGTATCGGTCGCGCCCATGACCCGCAGCTTCTGGACTGCTTCCGGGATCCGGTTGAGCAGCGAGAGAGCCGCCGCAGCGTTGTAGAGCGCTTTCGTATGCGCTGGCACTCTCTTCAAGGCCTTCTCATAGGCCACCAGCGCCTTCTTGTATTTCTTCTTCCGATGGGATTTGAGTCCCTGCTTCACCGCCGCATCCGCAGCCTTCCAGTCCGCGGGACTGGCCTGAGTGCTCGGCTTCGGAACCGAGGTTTTTCCCGACGTTCCGCTTCTCGCAGCCGGTCCAGTTCGCGCCTGTGAATTGCCTCCCTCCGATGCCAGGGATCCGGATGCGGATCCGGGGCCTGCGCCCGGTCCCGCCGGCGAGGGTCCTCCCATTCTCCCCGTCGCACGCGAGGATCCCGATGCGCCGGAAGAGGCCCGTAGAACGGCCGGCTCCATGCCGAGACGCTCGAGGGCCAGAACGGCAATCCACGACAACTCTGGATTCGATTCCATGTGGATGCGATTGAAGGACTTTCCGAACCGTTTCCGTTCCTTCTGGGTCAGACTCTCAGAGGAGGAGTAGCTGACCCAGAGCACCATGCAGCGCTCCATGCGATCCAGTTCGGTCGCGCTCCGCAACAGGATGCCGCAATCACGCTCCTCGCTCTCCCAGGAAGAGGCAGAAGCCGTTCCTGGAATCAGCAGCGCCAGCAGCACCGCGACCAGGGCGTGAAGAGTCGAGATTGAAAGGGGAAATGAGCGCAAGGAGCACCTCCTCGTCATGAACGACGAAATGGATGTGCGGACGACGGGCATCCGAATCCGGACCCCCCCTCTTCGAATCAGCCCGAACTGGAGAAGACGAAGGGCCACTGAATGACGCACACGCCACTCTCAGGCTTCTGGAATCGCATCACGCGCATCCGGCGCAGGATGCAGCTTTCAACCGCCTTCTCCTTCAATGTGGATTTGACGACCTTTGCCGCATCCACGCGTCCCTCCTGGTTGATTGTCCATCGGACAGTCAACTTTCCGGAGAGCTTGGGCTTGATCTGCAGCTGTCGCTCGTAGCAGGCGCGAATCGCGCCCGCACGACGGCGCACCACGGATTGAATGTTGCTCCGCTTGCAGAAGCCCTTCGAGGCACCCGATCCCAGCTTGAGCTTGGAGATCCGCTTCTTCCGCTTCTTTCCAAGGTTGGCTGTGACGGCTGTTCCGCCCCCGGTGTCCACCGACGCCAATCCATGAATTCGCCCCACACCCGTTCCACCACCGCCGGTTCCCGTTCCCTTGAAGCCCATCCCGCCAGAACCATGTCCGAGGACAAACTCAGAGCCTGTTCCGCTCATGGCGACTGCGATCTTGTTCTGGAACTGGTCCGCGTTGTCATCCAGAATGCTGGTCAACGATTCGTTCATCGAGTCCGAGAGCAGCTTGTTCATCCCGAGATCGCGAACATCGATCTTGTCGACCATCTTCCCGTCACGTTTCGGAACCTTGCTGTCTTTCTGAGGGTCAATGTCGGGATCCCCGAACTTGCCCTCTTCACCTGCTGCCTTCTTGGCCGCAGTATCCTCTTCCTCGCCTTCCTCGAT
Organism: Myxococcota bacterium; assembly: GCA_963694245.1. Lineage (GTDB taxonomy): Bacteria > Myxococcota_A > UBA9042 > JABWCM01 > JABWCM01 > CAVOCR01. The sequence continues at coordinate 2,205 of CAVOCR010000197.1, read as the reverse complement.
GATCTCCTCTTCCTCTTCCTCCAGCATCGTGTCGACGTTCACCTGCATGATCTTGCGGATGTCTGCCTGCTTCACGTTCACGGCCGTCTCCTCCCAGAAGAGAATCGTCGAACCGATCAAGCCGAACTGGAAGAGAAACGAGAGGAGCGTGGTCGCTGCCACGTTGCGATCAAAAGCCCAGAAGCTCTTTCGCGGGACACGCTGATCATTCGGTGCGTACTGGAAGAAGATGCTCAATTCATCGAACTCGAGAATGCCCCAGTCATCCGTGACCAGATTCCCGTAGTTCAACCCGCTCGTGGCAGGCGTATGTCCCTCGACGTACTGCTTGACCGTGAGTTGCTCACCATTGTGATGGATCTTCCCGTCCATCTCGCTCGTGAGACCGATCTGGACGTTGCCGTCCCGGTCCTTCAAGAAGATCTGTCCGCCCTCCGGGAACTTGCCCGTGGGGATGTGCAGATGCCGTCTCGCCCGCCGCACCGCGGCGAAGTCCGCGATCATCGGCCCAAAGACCAGCGCGGGGAGCACGAATGTCGCCGCAGCAAACAGGAGGAAGAACCAGCCTGTCTCAAAGAAGCTTCGCTTGGGCTGCCCACCGAGGATGAGGTCATTCTGCTCGAGCAGGATGCGCTCATCGATGATGGCGCCATTCAGGATCACGGCCACGCGCAAGAGCGCCTGCCCCTTCTCCCATTTGTAATCGCTCGCGAAGACGACCAGCGTTCCCACCAGCACCGTCAGCGCTCCCATGAACACGATGGTGAATCCCAGACCGGTCTCGACGACCTCGTTGGCGGGGGCGAGGGATGCGCCTGTCAAGGGGTCGATTCCCCAGAGAATCGTGCGAATCTCGAAGACATAATAGGCCATGGCGAACATGGTGAGCATCGACATCATCGTCGAACTCGCGGCCAACGCCCGGTCCTTCGTCACCAGGCATGCGCCCGTGAAAACCACCGAAAGTCCGCAGAGAGCCAGGAATGCCAACCCGAGGTTGAACTCCATCCCTCCGAGACCAATTTCGCTGTAGCGGAGCACAAACCACGGCAATGCGTCGCCGCCCAGAACACCTGCGGCAATCAGCGCGACCCCAACGAGGGTGATGATGTTTCCGATCTTCATGAATTCGAACCCTTGAGCAGCAGCGCCGAGTTGTCCAGCCGGGGGGCGCGTCCCCTTGTCTTACCGATACCGCAGGCAGTGTATTCCCGCGAACCGTCCATGAAGAGAGCCAGCCCCTTCAAGGCACGTGATTCTATGGGCGCTCCCATGGCCGCGTCAAGCACGCGAATACACCCCCTGAAACAGGTCGTTTTCGAGCCGCTCGGAGAGCCTCCAGAAACCACCCGGAATCAGTACAAAATCATCTCGCAGCACGCTTTATGGACCCTTGAGCTCCGAGAGCGCGCGAGTCTGCTCCGCATCCATCCCCAGCCGCTGATAAAGCAACGCCAGGCGCGCGAGAGCGTGCTCTCGGTAACCGGAACGCGCAACGACCACTTCCAGGTGAACGAGCGCTTCCCGCTCCCGCCCCATGCGAAGCAGCACCTCCGCCATCAGGTTGCGCCCCACGAGATGATGCGCATGTCCCTTGAGCAACGCCTCCAGATGTCCCCGGGCCTCCACAAGACGATTGGAGTGGAGATCCATCGCCGCGAGCCGCACGCGAGGCTCGGGCATCCAGGGCGCGAGCGCGATCGCCTGGGCATACGCCGCGCGCGCCTGCTGAAGATCCCCATGATCCTCGTAGACCACGCCCAGAAGATGGCGGAGCGTCGGCTTCCCCGGATCCACCTCCAACGCCACGAGAAGATGCGAAAGGAGAATCTCTGGAGCCACGCCAATGAGCCGAGCGCATTGCACGAACTCCAGCCGGGGAATCCACCATGTCGGAAGGATCCGAGTGGCTTCCTCGAACAAGGCACACCCTTCTCGAAGGGCACCCTTTGCCAACGATGCGCGCCCATCCAGGAGGCGCTGACGTGCCGCCACGACCGGGTTTTCTGCGGCGATGGTCGCCCGTGTTCGACGGAGAAGTTCCTGGCGGGACAGTGCATCGGGGCGCGGAAGATCGGGAGTCGTGAGGGGAGGACCGCTCTCCGCACGTGCGTCATGCACGCCGGTGGCAAACAGCAGCACCAGAATCATGAGGGGAATCAATGAACGCATAACTGCCCTGCTACTTCGATTTCTCACGGACAG
>CAVOCR010000196.1:0-5091 GCA_963694245.1 Myxococcota bacterium | reverse complement strand
GGTTCAAATGCTTTCGTCGCGAAGTCCTGGAGACGATCGACCTGGACCGGATCGGAAGCGCCGGCTATGCCTTCCAGATTGAATTGACCTGGCGGACGCAGCAGGCGGGTTTTCGCATCGCCGAGACCCCCATCATGTTCCCGGATCGGACGGAAGGCGTGTCCAAGATGAACAAGGGCATCATCTTTGAGGCGCTCTGGCGTGTGGCTCGTCTTCGGTTCACGGACTAGCGTGTTTTTTGAATCGCCTTCATCAGGGTGTCGATGGCTTCGCTCGGAGTTCCTCGGGACGTATCGAGGGTGATCTCCGCCTGATTGTAAAGCGGCCTTCGCGCCTCCAGCAGCTCCTCCAGCTCCCGCATCGCATTCGGTCTCCCTTCCATTGGCCGGTGATCCCCCTGCGCCTGTACCCGGGCCATGTGGTCCGAGGGAAGCGCACGGAGCCAGACAGTCGTGCACCTTCTGCGGAGAAGCTCATAGGTCTCTTTCGCGGTCACGATGCCTCCCCCCGTCTCGATGACTGCGGCTTTCCCCGTTTCGAGGAGATCTTCGATCGTCTGACGCTCAAGACGGCGATAGTAGGCCTCTCCATGGAGCGCGAAGATCTCAGCGAGTGACAGTCCCGCCTCCTCTTCGATGCGCTCGTCGAGTTCGATCCATTCGACTTTCAGCCGCTTCGCAAGCAGGGGGCCGAGAGTGCTCTTGCCGGCACCCCGGAGTCCGAGGAGAGCGATGACTTCCCGGTGATCGGGCTCCGAAGCGAACTCGAAGAGTGCGGAGAGGGGAACCTCGAGCACCTCGGCGACCTCGGCGAGACGGATCATCGAGATGTTGCCTGCGCCCAGCTCCAACGAGCCGAGGAACCGGAGACTCAGCCCCGATGCATCGGCGACTTCCTGGCGGGTCATTCCCCGCTCTTCGCGTCGCCGTCGTACTTCCTGGCCCAGCCCTTCCAGCAGCCGTGTCTTTCTGTGAGCATTCATGCTGGCAATATAATGCTTTGTGAAATAAATTGCACGCATTATTTTGCTTGCGATCGGCGGGCTCTCCGTGGCAGTCTGATCCTTGAAAAGAGAGGCCAACATGTCCGAGATGGTTTTTGAGACGCATCCCGCCGAGTACAAGCACTGGAAGCTGGAGATCACTCCTCCATTGGCTCGGCTGAGCATGGATGTTCAGCTCTCAGGCGAGGACGACGATGCGGATTATCAACGGAAGCTGAACAGCTATGACATCCACGTGGATATCGAGCTCGCAGACGCGGTGAACCGTCTCCGGTTCGAGCACCCGGAGGTCAAGGTCGTTGTCGTGGGAAGCAATCGCGACCGCATTTTCTGTGCAGGAGCGAACATCTTCATGCTCGCGGGCTCGACCCACCCCTTCAAGGTGAACTTCTGCAAGTTCACAAACGAGACCCGCCTCGGTATCGAGGATTCCAGCGCATTCAGCGGGCAAAAGTACCTCGCTGCGGTGAATGGAACGGCTTCCGGTGGAGGCTATGAGCTGGCGTTGGCCTGCGATGAGATCCTGTTGATTGACGATCGGTCCAGCGCCGTGAGCTTTCCGGAGGTCCCTCTTCTCGCAGTGCTTCCAGGAACCGGCGGGCTGACCCGCGTGGTCGACAAGCGAAAGGTTCGCCGGGATCTGGCGGACGTGTTCTCGACGACAGCAGAGGGTGTGAAAGGTCGGCGTGCGGTGGAGTGGGGACTGGTGGATGCGGTGCATCCCAGGAGCCGCTTCGAAGATGCGGTGGAAGAGCGTGCCCAGGAGATCGCCCGCGAAGGGGCGGACAAATTGGGCGGTGGCGTGGCTCTTGAGCCTTTGAATCCCACCCTCGATGAATCGGGGATATCGTATCGACATGTCACGATGAAGGTGGATTCGGACGCTCGAACGGCTGAAATCGTGGTGCATGGCCCGGAGGACGGCGGACCCGACAATCCCGCGGCCATTCGCGAGGCGGGTGGAGACTGGTGGTCTCTTCGAATGTTCCGGGAGCTGGATGATGCGCTCCTTCGTCTTCGCTTCAACCACGCGGAAGCGGGGCTTGTGCTCTTGAAGACTCGGGGAGAGGCCGCGCATGTGCTCGCGCATGATGCAGCGCTTGCCGCGCATCACGCCGATGACTGGTTTGTTTCCGAGGTCCTTCACCATGCCAAGCGCGTGTTGAAGCGGTTCGATCTGACCGCTCGGACGTTCTACGCGCTGGCGGATGAGGAGTCCTGTTTTGCGGGCTGCCTTCTCGAGATGGCGTTGGCGTCGGATCGCATCTACATGCTGGATTCGCCCGATGATCCGGTCGCTCTCCACGTGGGGGCTCTCAGCAGCGGACAGCTTCCAATGTCGAACGGAATTTCGCGCCTCGAGACTCGTTTTCTCGACGATGCGGAGCGTGTGGCGGCGGTGCTTGCGACGACAGGGCCCATGGATCCCCAGGAGGCGGAGGCGCTTGGACTGGTCACGTTCGCACCCGATGATCTCGATTGGGACGATGAGATCCGTCTCGCGGTGGAGGAGCGTGTGTGCATGAGCCCCGATGCCCTGACCGGGATGGAGGCGTCGCTTCGGTTTGCAGGTCCTGAGACGATGGAGACGAAGATTTTTGGTCGTTTGAGCGCGTGGCAGAACTGGATTTTCCAACGGCCGAACGCCGTTGGGGAGCATGGCGCTCTTTCACTCTATGGCAAGCCAGAGCGTGCCAAATTCGATTGGCGGAGGACTTGATGATTTCGAATGAGTTGATTCCAAACAATGTTGACCTGAGTGACGATCGTCGCCTCCAGCGTGCGTTGGAGCAGTGGCAGCCCAACTTCATCAACTGGTGGTGTGAGATGGGCCCGGAAGGGTTTCAGGGCGATGAGGTCTATCTGCGGACCGCGATCAGCGTGGAAGATGGCGGATGGGCCAACTTCGGACACGTGAAGATGCCCGAGTATCGCTGGGGGATCTTCCTCGCCCCTCCTGAGAAGGAGCGCGTGATTGGGTTCGGTGACAACATCGGGAAGCCTCTGTGGAACGAGGTTCCGGGGGAGCATCGAAACGCACTTCGGCGCCTGATCGTCACGCAGGGCGACACGGAACCCGCGAGCGTGGAGCAGCAGCGTCTCCTCGGACAGACAGCCCCGAGCATGTACGACCTGCGGAATCTCTTTCAGGTGAACGTGGAAGAAGGCCGGCATCTCTGGGCCATGGTGTACCTGCTTCACTCCTACTTTGGTCGGGATGGACGCGAGGAGGCCGAGGATCTTCTTCTTCGTCGGAGCGGAGTGGAGGATTCGCCGCGTCTTCTGGAGGCATTCAATGAGCCGATCGAGGATTGGTTGAGCTTCTTCTGTTTCACGATGTTCACGGATCGAGATGGGAAGTATCAGCTGGCTGCGCTCGCGGAGAGTGCGTTTGATCCCCTTTCGCGGACGACTCGCTTCATGTTGACCGAGGAAGCCCATCACATGTTTGTGGGCGTGACGGGCGTGGATCGGATCGTGCAGCGCACGGCAGAGTTGATGAAGGAGCATCCGAACGAGGATGCCCGGGCAGGTGGCGGGATCGATCTTCTGACCATTCAGAAGCATGTCGATCTCTGGTATTCGCTGAGCCTTGACCTTTTTGGCGGCGAGATCTCGTCGAATGCGGCGGACTTCTTCAGCGCCGGTCTCAAGGGTCGATATCACGAGTCCAATCACGAAGAGCATACGGCGCTCAACCAGTACTATCAGCTGGAAGTGGTGGAGAATGATCGCCTGACGGTGGAAGACGTTCCCCTCCGCAACGCCATGAACGAAGTGTTGAGGGATGCGTTCGTGAAGGATTGTGAGAAGGGTATCGAGCGCTGGAATCGCAGCCTCGCGAAGGCCGAGATCAACTATCGCTTCACCCTGCCGCACCGTCGCTTTCATCGTGGCATTGGCATCTACTCGGATCATCGCTTTGATCGGGAAGGAATCATGCTCACCCAGGATGAATGGGATGCCCGGGTGGATGGTTGGCTTCCCAGCGAAGCGGACAAGATCTATGTGATGAGCCTCATGAAGCCCGTGATTGAGCCTGGGAAGATGGCGAGCTGGATCGCGCCTCCAAGCCGCGGGATCAACGGGATGGATGTGGACTACGAGTACGTCCGAACCGACGGATGAGCCTTTGAAATTTCTGTGGCCCGTGGGGGTCTCCTGTCTTCTTCTGGTGCTTTCCGCCTGTCAGGCGGGGGGCGGAGAAACACGCCGGGAACCCGAGCCATCTTCCTTTCGTTCCTGTGAATTGTCTGTGAGCGCAGAGGACTGGGAGCGACTGCATGTCGATGTGCATCGCGACGTCGAAGTGGACGCGACGTTTCGATTGGATGGGGCGGAGGCGCCCATTGAATTGGAGTTGCAGGGAAGCTCGACGCTCGTCCATCCCAAGCGCTCCCTCAAGCTGAAGTTCAATCAAGGCCAGCGGCTGTTCGCGGATGTCTTCCTCGATGGAGGGGACCCGGAGGGTCTGGGGCGCCTGATCTTGAAGGCGATGTACAAGGATCAGTCGATGATCCGCGAAGCCCTTTCGTTTGAAATTGCCCGCCACATGGGCTTGATCGCGCCGCGGGTGGATTGGTGTGAGTTGCACCTCAACGGCGCATATCATGGCCTCTTTGCGATGGTGGAGCCGCTCGATGAGGAGTATCTCGCTCACCGGGGATTCGCCTCGGGTGGGAGTCTGTACAAGGCGGTCGCACAGAATGCCGACTTTGAGCCCACCATGCGCATTGAGGAGGCTTTTGAGAAGAAAGGGGGAGATCGGAAAGACTGGTCCGACATCCACCATCTGGTGCGAAGACTTCAGGACACCCCCGCGACCGAAGACGCATTCCTCCGCATCATTGATGGGGACTTTTCATTGGAGTCCTATTTCGATCGGATGACCTGGGTGTCCATCACCCAGAATCTGGATGCTGTTCGCCAGAATTTCTATCTGTACGCGGAGCCGGTGAGAGAAGGCATTCAATGGCATGTGCTCATGTGGGACGCCGACATCTCCTTTTCCAACCACTGGGATGTCGCCATTCCCTCATTTGACGTGGCGTGGCGTCACATGCTGCATGGTGGGAATCATTTCTCCC
>CAVOCR010000195.1:0-5114 GCA_963694245.1 Myxococcota bacterium | reverse complement strand
CTTCCTCCAGCACATTCGGATGAAAAACATGCTGCGTGTCCTTGGGGGCGAGAAGCCGCTCACCCATCTCCATGACCAGTTCGATCGATAGCTCCCCTTCCTTGTGAAGACTCCCCAGAGGGCGCACACTTCGCGTATCCTCAAACGCCTGGAGCGCCATGGAACTCACTGTCCTGCTTGCGGGTCTCTTTGTTTTCCTCGCCCATCTTCTTGAAGTCGTTTTCGAGAAGACGCGAATCCCCGACATCCTCCTCCTCATGCTCCTTGGAGTCATTGTCGGTCCCGTGCTCGGGCTCGTGAGCGTCCAGGAGCATTTCGGAAAAGTCGGTGAGTTTCTCTCGGTGGTCACCTTGCTCGTGATTCTTTTCGAGAGTGGCCTGACGTTGCCCTTGAAGACCTTGATGAAGGCCGCTGGAAGAGCGATCCCCTTCTCCATCCTCAGCTTCATGACCGCAGTGGCCTGCCTGGCGGGAACCTTCCACCTCTTCCTGGGATTCGATTTCTGGATGAGCCTCCTCGGCGGATTCGTGCTGGGCGGAACCTCCTCCGCGGTCGTCATCCCCATCGTCAAGGGACTCAACACCTCCCCCAACACGGAGACCACTCTCACCCTGGAGAGCACGCTCACGGACGTCCTGTGCATCATCGGAACCGTCGGAATCGCCACAGGACTGAGCGAAGGAAATGGGGTCGCGACCGAAGCACTCGTCGGCTCCGCACTCCTCTCGCTCCTCTTCGCGTCCATCGTCGGAGGAGTCACCGGGTTTGCGTGGTCGATGCTCCTCTCGTTCGCGACCCGGATGCGAAACGCGACGTTCGCGACGCTGGCGTTCGCGATGGTCGTGTTTGGTTTCTCCGAAGTCGTCGGCGTCAGCGGTGCCATCGCCGTACTGGTCTTCGGAATCACCATGGGCAACCTCCCGAGGGGCATGTCCTTTCGCCTGGGAGAATCCAAGGAAGGAGAGGAGGAGCCGGTCACCTTGAGCGTCCACGAAGTCACTGGAAGCGAGCGGCAGGTCTATTCAGGCTCCGTCTTTCTTCTGAAATCCTTCTTCTTCTTCTATCTGGGAGTCACGGTTCAAACAGACCAGTTCATGGGGGTGCTGGGGCTGACCGCACTGGTGCTGGCGGTGGTTCCCCTGATCCCTCGATATCCCGTCGTCCGACTCTTCTTGAACGCTGCCACCACAACGCGCCGCGAAGCACTCCTCTCGAGCGTACTCGTCCCTCGTGGGCTCGCCGCTGCTGTGTTGGCCACGATTCCTGCATCCCTCGGGTTGGAAGGAGGAGAGGAGATCGCATCGGTGGCTGCGATGATGGTCTTCTTCAGCATCGCGATCATTTCAATCCTTGTCGTTCTGGTGGAACGCGGCGTGTTCAACGGAATCGGTGCGGTGGCGTTCGGAGCCTTCCCCCTCGACGCTCTCCCGATGCCCTCCGAACTTCCGGAATCACTCCCTGAAGAGGCAACGTCCCCTCCCGAAGAGCGAGGACGCCCCATGAATGCTGATCCCGAGAGCGCTGCGCGCAGTCACGAAGGCTTCAAGCTTCTTCAGGAAGAATCGCTCCGTCAGCCCGATGGACACCGAGCCCTTCCCGCCGCACCTTCAACTCCCGAGATCGCGCCCCCCCCCGCAGCTGAAAGCGAAGACGACGACAGTTCATCCCAGGGATGACGCGGAACACGCTCTATTTTTCCGAGGCATCTCCGGCCTTCTGACGACTCGCGCTGGCCAGAAAGATCGTCGCGTTTCCAACGAGAAGAAGCAGGGTCCCCAGCGTAAATCCGCCCAGATAGCCCGCCGCAGGCGCATCCTCATACACGCCGGAATCCCCCAGAAGGGATGCGAGGAAATTGAACGGCCAGAAATATCCGTGCAGAGCGCCGGCGCCGAACCCTGGGCCCGGCGCTGGAAAAGCACCCGTGTCGGGAAGACGCTCGACTCCCACCAACGCGTAGAACGCGAGGATCATCAACGCCATCGCAAGTGAGAGGACAAATCGCATGCACACAGCATAGCCGCAGATCCGATTCTCGGACATCCTTCTCGTCCCTGGCGTGTGATAGCATCCAGCGAAACAGGAGAGACCCATGCAACGACTCGTGTTCCTGATCCTTCCAATCGTGTGGATGGGAAGCTCCGGATGCCCCGATTCTGCGCCGAGCGAACCCCCGACAGACATCTCCGTCGACGCTCTCGAAGACAGCACGGACACCTCCGTCGACGCTCTCGAAGACAGCACGGACACGGGGGAGACCGAGGAGGACATCACCGTTCCTTCCGAGGTCCTGATGAACGAAGAGGGCCCCACCAACATGCTGAAGCCAGACGAAGGCTGGTACCGGGGAGACCTCCACTACCATACGAACTACAGTGGCGACGCCCTGGATCAAGGCGGAGATGACCTCGCCATCGCGCTGGCGATCGCCGATGCCTGGCGAGAGCCGGTCTGGGTTGAAGCCCATCCCGAATATGCCGGAAACTCCCTCGATTTCATCGCCGTGACAGACCACCGCACCACAGAAGGACTGACGGATCCGGCGTTTGTCCACGATCACCTGATTCTCATCCCCGGCGAGGAATTTGGTGGCGCAGGACATGCCAACATCTTTGGGATCGCGGATCACATCCCGCATGAACCCCAGGGCGACGAATCCCAGAACGACCGGCTCATCGATGCCATCGAAGAAGCCCACAACGTCGGTGGGATCTTCTCCGTCAATCACCCACTGGACGGGGGAAACTGGATCTGGGACACGCCCAACATCGACGCCATTGAAGTCTGGAACGGACCCTGGGCCGGGTTCATCCTGGGGACGACCGCGGAGGAACTGGAAGGAGGCATCAGCGGCGCTGGAGTCGAAAACCCCTTCATCCGCGATGCCTTTGAAAAGGGCACCGATGGGCACAACCACAAGGCATTGCGCTTCTGGTACAACCACCTCACGGCGGGACTTCACATTCCCGTTCTGGGGGGAAGTGATCGCCACATGATCATTCCCGCAGGTCTCCCCACCACCTACATTGAAGTCCAGAAAGAGGCCGATGAAGAAGTGTCATGGAGCACTCTCCTGCAAGGAATTCAAGACGGCGCAACCCAGGTGAGCCGCTCCCCGGTGGGAGCCCAGGTCCTCCTCCAGGCGACCGCGACCGATGGGGAAGAATTCTCCCTGGGCTCTTCGCTTCCCGCGAATCGCGGTCCCTGGACCCTGAACATCACGGTCAGCCGAGCCGCCGGAGGCATCATCCGAATCATCCGCGGACCGCTTCTGCCTCCCGATGCAGACGGCCGATTCCACGCCGAACCCGACGTGCTCGCAGAGCTTCCCATCACCAGTGATCGCGTCCACGGCACCGTGGAGTGGACCCCCTCCCCGAGTGGGGAATGGCTCCACGCCATGGTCTTTGAACCCTTCCTTGAAGAAGAGCCGCCGGAGGAAATCGCGCAGTTGATCGAGGAGCTCTCCATCCAGTTCACGGCTGACGGTCTCGTCGCCATGGCAGAGGCCTTGATTCCCCTGCTCGACATCCCGGTGATGCTCAACCCCGCGCAGTGTGATCCCGCTCTCTGGGAACCCTGGAAGCCGCAATGCATGCCCGCGGATCCCTTCCCCCTCGCGACCTTCTATCTCCCCGACAACCTCGAGCGCATTCTGCATCGCGTGTTTGAGGACGGCTCCCCCACGGAGTGGACCATGGGCGCGATCACCTCGGCTTTCCTCGTCCCCGCGATCACGGACTAGTCGATCAGATCGGACCAGATCGCAGCCACCCGTGCATGTACGGCGCGCCAGGTAAAAGGTGCAAGCCGAGTGGAATCCACCGCGACAATCGGAAGTGACAACGCCTTCTGAAGCGCGATTTCCAATCGGTCCACAAACGCCGGAAGATCCTCGGGTTCCGGAGTGTCGGGTCCATGGATGCGTGGAAGGGCGACAGGGATCAAGGCATCCCCCAGAGGCGGAGCGAGCTCCGCCCGAATGCCCTCGAGGTCCGTCGCGATCACTCGAGCACCGCTCGCATAGGCCTCGACCAAAACGAGCGGAAGCCCCTCGTAGAAAGAAGGAAGAACGAAGACCTCTGCACGCCGCATGCGCGCGGCGAGGGTCTTCTGATCGACATGACCGAGTCCTCTCACACGCGGCGCGAGGGATTGAATCCGCTCCGCGAGTGCACGGGCCTCCGGTCCCCCGCCCGAACCCGCGATCTCGAGAACGACATCCTCCCGCGACGCGGCCACCCGCTCAAACGCGTCGAGGAGCCAGGGGAGACCCTTCGAATGACTCAACTTCCCGGCATAGAGGATCCGGGTTTCCCCTTCAGCGGGAGCTTCCGACGGATGAAAGAGGTCCTCCCGGTATCCAGCCCCCACCACATGGATTCGTCCGAGGGGAACATCGAGAGCTTCTGAGAGTGCCTTTTGATGCATTCCATGCAGCACCGCAAAGCGATCGTTTCGACGACATCCCTCCACCACCGCAGCTGCGAGATGCGGAGCGAGCTGCATCTGCCGAAGTCCCGTCGCGTGACAATGATTGACGATGGGGACCTCGGGAAACACATCGCGCACGAGACTCCCGAGGATCCAGATGTGATGCACATGGATCACGTCGGGAACAAACATCTCCCGCACGGAATGGAGATGAGCCCGCCACCGATCCCGATAAGTCTCGATCATCCGAGGGGTCATCTCGGAGAAGCGCGTGGACTCATAGGGCATGACATCACTCATGCCGGGGATGGGAAAGGGGATCGACTCCCCCCCGAAACGAAGGGGATGAATACACGAAGCGTCCAACCCGCCGACATCCGGCAGCTCCGTGCCCTCAGGGATGCCGATGATCGCTCGCTGCTCCCAGCCCTGCTCGGCCGAATGGCGAACAAGCGCCTCGATCGTCACGCCGCTCCCCGTGAGAGAGGGGCGCTGGGACAGAATGTGGAGAACGCGCGGCATGGGTCCGATCCTAGTTGCAGCCGGGGATGTCCGCGATCGGGACGTGGAAGCAGAAGCGATCCTTGTCCAAGAATCCATCCGGTGACTCCGTGCATGTCCAGAGCGCATCCGTGAACGTGTCGAGGTACAGATCTTCTGGAAGATAGGGGTATTGATGC
>CAVOCR010000194.1:0-5135 GCA_963694245.1 Myxococcota bacterium | reverse complement strand
CGGAGACGGCGATCGTCGGGTCGGAGGGGTTGTCTCGGAGGAGATTGGCTCCGCGGGGTGGGTGATCCACCAGGATCGCCGGTCGACAGGCAGCGGAGACGATGGGCTCGAAGAGGCATCCGTTCTCTGCATCGCAGGAGTCTGCCGTACATGCGTTTTCATCGTCACAGCTCAGTTCGCCTGCTCCTGAGATGCAGTTCTCGCCGACGCAGAGGTCGTTGAGAGTACAGACGTCTCCGTCATCACATTCCTCTCCATCGAGTTCCGTGGTGACACATCCCCTGTCCGAATCGCAGGAAGAGAGGGTACATGCGTTGTCATCTCCACATTCGATCGCTTCTCCCTGGCAGACGGCGTCGGCGGAACAGGCATCGAAGTCCGTGCATGCATCTCCGTCATCACATTCCTCGTCCGTGAGGAGCGCATGCACACAGCGGCCTTCGGCATCACAGGTGTCGGTGGTGCAGTTGTTGTCGTCGTCGCAGTTCAGGGTTTCGCCGACGCAGGCGCCCTCCAGGCAATTCTCATCGGTGGTGCAGTTGTCGCCGTCGTCGCAGTCTCCATCCCGTGGCGTGTACACGCACTCCATGGATTCCTTGTCGCAGACATCATCCGTGCAGACATTGTCGTCGTCGCAACTGTCCTCGGTACAGGGAGCCACGACTCCAGCACATTCCTCCGTATCCGGAGCGACCCATGTGGTTTCTTCGTTTTGGACCTCACAGACGAGGCAGTCCAGTTCGGGATGTGCGTCCCCCAGGTCGAAACAGTCTCCTGCTTCTCCGCATTGTTCCGCAGTGCATTCGGTGGTGGATTCGCTTCCATTGCCCCCGCTGGAATCATCACTACATCCTGAAAAGGACGCGAGGGAGAGCATCAGCATGACGAGAAGAGGGCTTGTGCAGGACCGGCGGAGCGGTGTTTTCATCGGTGTTCTCATGGTGCATGGACATGGGTTCTGTTTGCAGGGCGGAATCTTATCACAGGGGTGTGGGTAATTTCCTGTCCCATTACGGATCTGTTCCATGAGACATGTTCCCTGGAACACTTCTGGAGCATTGGAGAGGGAGTCCGGGCGCATGTCGGAAGGGGTGTTTTTTGGTCATATCCGCATGAAATCATTTGGATTTGATGGGGATATGATTGTGGGGGTCAAGAGTGGCACGCATCTTGGAATGAAGAAGGGTGCGACCGCGTCACTTTTGAATGTGGTGCTCTTCTCGGGGCTGTGGCGTGGTCGCTCTCTTGTTCGGGGCGTCCGTTGCATCGTAACGAGCCTCCGCATCCTTCCCTACTCGGATGGAGCGGGCGTCCCTTTTTTCTCAACGATCCTGGAGGGTGGTGTGGCCCGGATGAAGTCATCGTTCTTCTGGACGGTTCTCGCGGGCCTCCTTGTCAGCGCCTGCGCTCCGGTGGAGGAGTCTTCTTCCCAGTATTCATGGGACATGGAGAGGGACGACGAGGAGCGGATCACGGCGGATGTGGAGTGCTTTCCGGATGTGATGCCCAACTGGTCTCCTCAAGACGAGGAGAATTCACGGGATCAGGAGGCTGGCGAGCCTCTCGAGGCGGAACCCGAATCCAGTTGTCCTTCAGGGATCCTCTGTCCGACGACCTTTCCCTTTTCCCATGCTGCGTCCACGAGCGATGCCCCCACAAGCTCCTTTGATCAGTACAACTGTGACCCGGAGGTCGATGAAAGCGGTCCGGAGGTCATCTACCGCGTTGAGGTGCTGGAAGAGGCTTTTCTCAGCGCCGCGGTCTACGACGCGCAGGGTGTGGATGTCGATGTGCACATTCTTTCCGCTCCCGATCCCCTGGCGTGCATCGCACGCGGTCACCACGATGCAGGACTGCTGGTGAAGCCGGGCGTGTATTACGTGGTTGTCGATACCTGGTCCGGGGGGGGCGTGCCACTCGCGGGGGAGTACGTGGTGCACATTGGCGTCACCATCCCCTCTCGGGGTCCGTGCGAGATGGATTCTGGAATCATGAAGCGGGTGGGAGATGAGGGGGATCATCTCGTCATGCCAGCGACGGGGATGGTGGTGATGGAGGCGCATCTCGTGACCGATGCGGAATCCGCTCCCCATCCGGTACATCCGACGGAAGAATTGGCCGCCCATTATGCATTGAGTCAGCAGGACAGCGGATTCGTGATGAACCGCGATCAGGTCTGGGCGCCTCTCGAGGGGGGAAGTTTTCATGGTGCGGGGATTGGGTCCCCTGCCCAGTTTCCTCTGGCTCATGAGGCCTGGTATGTTTGCATGTACTGGACGTCCAAGAGTCGCCCGCCGAAGGGGACGCCGATGATTCTCCGAAAGCCGGGAACCCCGCTCGCCGTGGTGGTGGCGGCGGGGTATGAGACTGGTCCCGGCAACCTCGCCAACATCGCGGGGACGGTGGAGGAGACGCATTTCTTTCTGGGGACGGGGCACCAGAGCACGCTCACGCTGGGATTGGCCTCGGACACACAGCTTCCGCTGGGTCCGCGGATCTGTGAGTGAGGCTCAGTCTTTCAGGAAGTCGAGCACGAGTTGATTGAAGATCCCGGGCTGGTCGAAGGGAGTTCCGTGTCGACTGTTCGCCACCCGCTCGAGTCGCGCGTCCACCATCTCGGCGACGAAGGCGATCTTGGACTCCATCGGGGTGTAGTCCTCCTCCGCTGCGACGACGAGAGTCGGCATTTTCAAGCAGTCGAGACGATCTGCGACCGTCCATCCCGCGAGGGCCCGGACGGCGCTCAGGTAGGCGCCGGTCTCGTTCACGCCATAGCGTTCCACCATCGTGTCCCGAAGCGCGCCCTGGTCCGGTTCTGGAAAGAGCCGCTGTGAGAGGATTCGCGCCATGCGATTCATGCTGAGAAATCGAACCACGAGGAGTCGCGTCCACAGCTCGAGATGTTTCTTCCAATGGTTGATCTCGAAGCTGGGAAGGCTGTTGAGGATCACCATGCGGCGGAATCGCTTCGGTTGGTCCACCGCCATTTGAAACGTGATGGCGCCCCCCATGGAATAGCCCACCACGTCGAGTTCGTCGTGGCCGAGGTGATCCAGAAGCGCGTGGAGGTCCTCCGCCCACTGCGCCACGGAATAGGGGCCCGGCGGTTTGTCGCTCTGCCCGAATCCACGGACGTCGGGAGTGATGCAGGTGAATCGCGCACTGAAATCGGGGATCTGGGCCTCCCAGTCCCGAGCGCTTGAGCCCAGGCCATGAACGAGCAGAAGCGGGGGTCCGCTTCCCTGCACTTCATAGTTCATTCCAAAGCCATCTCGTTCGAATCGCGGCATGTTCTTCTCCGAGGCGTCACTTTCGCGTGCAGGGGGTCAAATGTCGAGGGGGCCACGTTGGATGCGGGGATCTCCGTTGCCGGAGACCTCGGGGATGTGGCAGGCTCCGCACCGGAGGCATCCATTGAAGACACCGCATCCCCCATGGGTCGGCCAGCTCCGACCGTATCAACCCGGCAAGCCGGTGGAAGAGCTCGAGCGTGAGCTGGGCATCACGGGAGCAGTGAAGCTCGCGAGCAACGAGAATCCAAGAGGGCCGTCGCCTCTGGCCGTCGAGGCCATGCGCTCAGCGGTCTCCCGGGTCCATCTCTACCCCGACGCGAGCGCGCATTATCTTCGCGAGCGGCTTGTCGATCATCTCGGTGTTCCTGCTCCCGAAATTGTCATTGGGAATGGCAGCAATGAGTTGTTGACCCTGCTTGTGAGGGCTTTTGCGACCCCTTCGGATCACGCGGTGATTTCGGAGGGCGCGTTCATCGCCTATCGCGTGGTCCTGGGCGCGGCCGGGATTCCGGTGACGACCGTTCCCATGCAGGACTTCACCCACGATCTTCCTGCGATGGCTGCCGCTTGTACGGAACGGACCCGCCTTCTGTTTGTCGCGAATCCGAACAATCCGACGGGGACCTACAATCCCGTGGAATCCCTTCGCCGCCTTCTCCGCGACACGCCGGAGCATGTGATGGTGGTGTTGGACGAGGCGTATGTGGAGTACATCCGCGCTGCGGATTATGCCTCTGCGCTGACGCTTCGCGACGAGCGGGAGAATCTGGCCATCACGCGGACATTTTCGAAGGCCTATGGGCTCGCAGGTGTGCGGGTCGGCTATGGGATCGTGCGTCCGTTTGTCGCGGATCTCCTGGGGCGGATCCGGGAGCCTTTCAATGCCAACCTCGTGGGCCAGGCCGGCGCCATCGCAGCATTGGATGATACCGACTTCGTTGCGGAGTCCGCGGCTCTCAACACGGCTCAAATGAGCCTCATGGTGGAAGCGCTCGAGATGCGGGGCGTCTCTCTGGTTCCGAGTCAGGGGAATTTTGTGCTGATGCACGCCTCGGAGGGAGGAGGCGCTCTTTATGAGCGTTTGCTGAGAGAGGGGGTGATTGTGCGTCCTCTGGCGCCCTACGGTCTCGACGAGCACGTACGCGTCACCATCGGGCTTCCCGAGGAAAACCAGCGATTTCTGGAAGCCCTCGATCGCTGTCACGCTCTCTAGTGAAGCTGCTGACCTTGCGTGAGGCGCACGTACACATTTCCTTCTTTCATCAATGAACCATGGGTTCCGGATTCCACGATCCGTCCTTCTTCGAGCACCAGAATCCGGTCGGCGTTCTGCACCGTCGAGAGCCGATGCGCGATGACGAGAGTCGTGCGATCCTTCATCAAGGTTTCCAGGGCCTGATGGACGAGGATTTCGTTCTCCGTGTCCAGATGACTGGTCGCCTCATCGAGGATCAGGATGCGGGGGTCTGCGAGCGTGGCGCGGGCGATGGCGATGCGCTGCCGTTGTCCTCCCGAGAGCTTTACACCGCGCTCGCCCACTTCGCTGGCGTATGCGTCTGGGAGCGCTTCGATGAATTCGGCGATGTGTGCGGAGCGTGCAGCGGATCGGACCTCCTCGTCCGAGGCCTCGGGGTTTCCGTATCGGATGTTCTCGCCGATGGAGGTGGAGAAGAGAACCGGCTCCTGCTGAACGGACGCGAGGTGTGTGCGATACGCGTCGAGATCGAGGGTTCGGAGATCGTGCCCATCGACGCGAATGACTCCTTCACCGGGATCATGAAATCGAGGGAGGAGTGCCGCGATGGTCGATTTTCCAGCGCCGGAGGGGCCCACGAGCGCGAT
>CAVOCR010000193.1:0-5141 GCA_963694245.1 Myxococcota bacterium | reverse complement strand
CAAGGCTCGGGCATGATCAATCTGCGTCTCGGCCCCGACGTCGGAAGCCACGCCCCCGCGGGATGCGAGGAGCATCGCCAGGCTCGCCGGACCGCAATTGTTGGAAGCCCCATCCTCCACCACGCCTTCGGGGTTCCAGACTGGGTCCATCACCTGGGTCATGAAATACTGATTCGCCCACTCCACCTCAGTGAGTTCACTGGCGTCGCCCTTCTGGCCCTGTGTCCCCGGATCGGCCCCCGTCGCAGAGTCCCCCCCTTCCCCTCCACAGGAAGCGAGACAACAGACCACAAGGACACCGAACTGTTTCAGGAACAAGGGATCACCTCGAAAGCGCGAGAACCACATTCGAGAAGCTACAAGGGACGGGCGTGATTTCCAAGGCCATCCTGAATCCGAGGCCTTTGACGTAATCAGAACCCCACCCTACCATCACCCCTCCCTCGGGGAGACACTCCCCGTACGCTGGAGTGATGCCATGAATCCGAAATGGGACCTTCGATTCCTCGATCTCGCCGCGCATATCGCCCAATGGAGCAAGGATCCCTCCACCAAGGTCGGCTGCGTCGTGGTCGGCAGCGATCGGGAAATCCGGTCCACGGGCTTCAATGGTTTTCCGCGGGGGATCGCCGACAATCTTGAACGCCTGGAGGACCGGGCCCAGAAATACCCCCTCATCTGTCACGCCGAGGAAAACGCCATCATGCATGCCGCCCGCATCGGGGTCTCCCTCAAGGACTGCAAGGCGTACGTGACCTGGCCGCCCTGCACTCGCTGCGCACGCTCCCTGATTCAAGCGGGTGTCCGGGAGATCATCTATCCCGCGGGGAGTGAGATCCCCGAGCGATGGCGAGAAGACTTCGAGGTCTCCACGGGCATGCTCCGAGAGGCCGGGCTCACGGTGCGAAGCGCATGACCGACCCCGCGGACTTCCAGGCCATCATCTTCGACTGCGACGGCACCCTCGCAGACACCATGCCCATCCATTACCTCAGCTGGCAGAAGGTCCTCGTTCCGAGAGGTCTGCACTTCAGCGAAACCCGCTTCTATGCAATGGGCGGGTGGTCCGTGCGCGAAATCATCGAGGTGCTTTCCCGGGAACAGGGCATTCCGGTCGACGCCGACGCCATCATCGCCGAAAAAGAGCGCCTCCACGAGGGCCCGGGTTCGAGAGCTGTCGCCATCCCCGAGGTCGTCTCGGTCGCACACGAGTGGCACGGTCGCGTGCCTCTGGGTGTCGGCACAGGCGGGACGCGCACGTTCTGCACGCGGACGCTCCGTGAACTGGGCATCCTCCAACTCTTCGACGCCATCGTCTGTGCAGAGGATGTCCCGAATGGCAAACCCGCCCCCGACATCTTCCTGGAAGCCGCACGCCTTCTCGGCGTCTCTCCCGACGGCTGCCTGGTCTACGAGGACACGGATCCGGGAATCGAGGCGGCGAGGCGTGCGGGGATGGGCTGCATTGACGTACGCGATCTCCGCCAGACCCAGGAATAAAAAAAAAGCCCCCCCGGCAACCCCCGAAGGAGCTCCCGGAGGGGCCTCTTTGAACCCCAGGCAGAGCCTGGCTCACCCTCAATGAATGGTCGAACCGCCGAGCGTCTGCTCCGACTGCGGCAGGAGGGATTCCTTGGGCTGCAGCGGCGCTGCGGCGGCATCTCCCTGGCCATTGGACGGCCCTGTGGCCATCTTCGACTGTGCCACGACCTGCCCATCACTCGTCACGGCGATTGCGTTCGGGTCACACGGGTCGTTCAAGACACACATGGTCACGAGGAAATCGTCGAGCACGTTCTTCCGGTGCTCGAGGAACCCACCCGGCATCGTGAGCAGCGTCGAGAGGTTCGAGTTCTCGTCGGTGTGCACGAACGAAGGGTTCTGTCCCGGCCACGTCACCCCGTTTCCGAGGTCCTTGAAGCTGGAGGCCTGATGGCATCCGGCGCAGGTCATCGCGTTCGTCCGCTCGGCGATGTGCTGCACCGTGAGACCATTCGGGTTGCCCGAGTTCGCGAGCTCCGCCGCAATCTGCGTGGCGAAGTTCGTGGACGCGTTGTACTCGCTGCTGTTGGAGAATCCACCCTGAGACACACCCTCGGCTGCCCAGTACTCCGGGAACACGCTCATTCCGATCTTCAGGAGACCATCGGGCGTGGGATTCAAGAGCCCCAGCTGCATCAGGAAGTCGCCCTGGTAGCTGCTGGAGTTCGCGTGGTTGTCATCCCACAGTTCAATGAAGGGACTCCCCGCAACCGGGCGGGGCATCATGACGAGTTCACACACGGGCACCGAGGGAGCGACTGCTTTCTTGCCAGAGGCCTGGGTAGCAGACGAGAGCTTCTGCTTCGAGGCCGCGGTGCCCCCCGCAGCGTCCGTCTTTCCTTCTTTGTCGTCCTCTTCAGCCTCGGCATCCTCGTCCATGAAGTCCGCCATGTCGGCCGTGGCCATCTCCTCTGCTTCCGCCTCCTCGTCCGTCATGTCCGAGTCGGTGTCCGCATCCATGCTGGCTTCCGCATCGGCCTCCATCAGGTCGGCCATGTCGGCGTCCATGATACCGCCGCCCATGCACACGCGCTCCAACTGAAACTCCCGCAGGGTCCACTTGAACTGCACGAATTGATTGGTGCGAATCTGTCCGGTGGGCGTGTCCTCATTCTTTCCGCCTCCGTAACCAGAGCTCGACCCGATCATCCCGTAATTGGCGGGATGAATCACGGGGCTGAAGTCAGCGAGACCGTTGAAGTAGAAGTCCTCCAGCTTGTTGGCGCGAACGACGGGGTCGTTTTCGTCGGTCAACTCGGCCCAGAACTCCGCGACAGGCAGGCAACCCGCCACGCCACACTCGGGGTTCGGGTTCGGGAGAATGGCTTCGAAGATCGCGAAGTTCCGACCGCCAACACCGCCTCCGTTCTGCGCGGTGTGCTTCGCGTAGACGACCCGGTACTCACCGCAATGGGAACCGTCGAGGGGCGCCATGTCGAATCGATTGAAGAGCGCCACGGGGAAGTGGGTCTCGGGGTCGAAGTTCTCGAGTTCGCTCTCCGCCCGGGGGCAGTCAATCGGGTACCCATTCAAGGTCGAACCGTTGTCATCACAGAACGGAAAATGGGCCGGATCCGTGGTGTTGTCCCGCTCACGCTGGGCGCTCCACCACTGCTGAAACAAGCTCGTCCCCGTCGTGTTGCTCACGTTCGCGAGGCTCACGAGCTGGTCCATGACGTCCTGGAGCGGAAAGCGAGAGAGCGCCTCGGCATCCGTCACGACGAGGGATTTGTCGATGTCGACATCGCTTGTGCACGGGGGAGCAATCGGAACGGGATTCACCGCCACGGGACCGATCGCCGGAGAGACCTTCACGGGCGTTCCCTGAGGGCCCGCCTGAACGGTCACATTCGGGGCGCCTTTCTTCATGGGGTTGGCTTTCTGAGCGTCGGGGCGGACCTTCTTCTCAGCCTTGTCAGCGGAATCATCCGCTCTCTTCCCGGCGTCGCTCGCGGAGGCCTTGGCGACCTCCTGTGCGGCTCCGATGATCTGGGACACCTTGAGGTTGCCTTCAAGTTCCGCGAGGGTTTCGGATTCAAGGCCTTCAGCGCCACATCCCAGCGCAAGGCTCGCGATCAAGGCGCCACCGAGCAGCCTGGCGACGAGCATGTTGTTGCGAAACGACTTCATTGGGTTCTCCTAAGGGTACGACACACCATGTGGCGAGCCGGGGTTCACCATCCCATTCCGAAGGCTCGACCGTTTCGTTGAAAAAAAAACCTGAAACGACCACTGCGCGTTATCGGTTTGCGCATCCGGGAGTGATCCATGCTAGTCTGCGGGCATGAAAAACGTCCTTTTGGCCCTGTGCCTTCTCCCCCTCCTGGGATGCAGCGACAGCGCTTCATCGAGTGCCCCTCTGGACGCTTCTGGCCCCCCGTCGAACGAGGATGTCCAGGAGGGCGACGCGACCGATGCCGGCCTGCCTCTTCCCTCGGGCGCAAGCCTCCAGGCTCCCCCGGAGGACGAGGGGTTTCAGCTCGCGATGGAGTTCGTCGTCGAGCCCTATTCGGAGGCCTGGATCTGTGACATTCGAAAGATGCCCAATGCCGAGATGGCCTTTGTCGACTTTGTCGAAATGGAACAGACGCCAGGGACGCATCACCTCACGCTCTCTTTTCTCGGCCTGACGCCAGGAGAGGCGCCCCTGCCTCCGGGTCGCTACGACTGCAACGATCTCTATGGCGATGCCAGCCTCATGCAGGACCAGGTGATGTTCTTCGGGAATCAGGGTGATGGAAACGCGACGATGCAGCTCCCCCCAGGGGTGGCGGCGACCCTCCCGGGCGACCTCAACCTCATCTATGAAATGCACTTCGTGAACATCACGGACACACCCGTGACGATCTTCTCACGCGTGAACGCATGGAATCAGGCCCCCGGTGAATTCTCCAACGGGATCTGGGGCGGGCAGGCGCGGGATGAACACATCGCGATTCCAGCGCTTGAGACGCATACGGAATGGAGCCGTTGCATCATGACCCACGATGTCGACGTCATCTTCGCCGCGAGCCACATGCACGCCCGGGGAGTGGAATTCACCATCCGTCCCTTCGATGGCGAGTCCGTGGGCGACATCTTCTATTCCAATGACGATTGGCACGTCCCCAAAATCATCCAGTACGATCCCCCGATGCACATCCAGAAGGGTGAGGGGTTTGAATGGGCCTGCACCTGGAGCAATGAGGACGCAGAGGAAGTGAACTATGGGCTCCAATCCACCGATGAGATGTGCAATTTCGCCTATGTGTTCACGCCGCTCCTGATGGACGCGATCTGCACCGTCGTGGAGACCAGCGATGGGGTGTTGTGGTCTCCCGATGACTCGGTCGAAGCCCCTCCCCAGACACCCTGAAGGGGCCCGATCGCTCAGATGTGATCCGTGATCTTTCGGCGCCGAATCCCGGTCACGGGTTCTTCCAACGAGGACTGACACGGAACGCAATGTACGGCATGGGGCATCAACCGGAGACGCCCGATGGGGATGCGCTTGTCGCATTCCTCGCACACCCCATACTCGTCTGGATGCTCCTCGAGCGTCTCGAGGGCCTCGAGAATGCGCTCAAGTGACTTCCCTGCGACACGATTTCGATTGGAGG
>CAVOCR010000192.1:0-5162 GCA_963694245.1 Myxococcota bacterium | reverse complement strand
ACCTGCGTTCCATCTTCTTCCGCCAAAATCCGCCAGATGTCCTTCGCGGCGCCGCGTTCCTCCGTCTGAGTGGCCACGAAGTTCGTTCCCCAGGTCTTCACGGGGAACATCTGCTGCTCGAGATGATCCGCGCAACACGTGTTGAATTCGATGCAATCCAACAAGGTCTCACACGGGGTCTCACCGTCCCATTCGCAGACTCCCTCGGGAAGACAGGTGGCCGTATTCGGTGCATTGGCCGCCTGGGACCCCCCGAACACCGCGACATCCTTGGAGGCCAGAACAATGGAGCCCGTCAGATCCGCCCCCGCCTCATCCGTCTCGATGTTGAGCACATCATACCGGTTCATCTGCACCGTGATGCCCTCTCCCGGAACAAGAGGCTGGAAGGGCTCCACCGCCAGAGTCGGTGCGGTCACGGTCACCGAGACCGTCGTGTCATCCGCAATCGCCACAACCGTCAGGAATCCCCGAAGTCCCGGAAACGTCTGCTCCCGACTCATCACCACATAGACTTTTCCGAGCCCATCCGAAGGAAGCAGCAGGGAGGCGTCGTTGGAAAAGACCTCCACGGAGTTGTCGAGTGGGTTGAACTGATGCGCTGTGACCGGAATGGAACTCTCCATGCGGTAGGCAAGGGGCGCCAGAACAGTCCCCATCACATCGCGACGAGGAAGGTTGTAGACCCGAAGTTGGCCCGGAGGAACCGGGCTCGCATCCAGCAGCTCGCCGGCGCTGTCGAGCAGCACCTCCTCCTCTCCCTCTTCTCCCATTTGATAAATCTTCACGAGAGCGGACTGGGTCGAATGGGGATTGCTGACGACAAGCGCAAATTGAGCGCCCGCTGCATCAAACCAGACTCCGGGCGAGTAGGCCTGAACCAGAGCATTGTCGAGATCCACGGCCCAATAATCACAGCCGATGTAGGAATTGAACTTCTTGTTCACCTCGCACAGCTTCACACACGCCCCGGACAGACAAACCTGTCCCGTCAACTCGCCGCTGCACGACTGAATCTCCGTGAACACCCCTGTCTGGTCGCACTCCATCACCGTGTTGTCGTCCTTGCACACCCTTGCGCCTGGAATGCACTCAGCGCATGCGCCCTGAATGCACCAGACTGGATTTCCCTCAGCGTCCAGACACGTCGTCTCCTCGTGTCCATCTCCCGCTGCATTGCACACTGTGGCGGTCATCGTCGGAGCCTCCCCGACGCAATCCACGGAGCTCCCGGGCTCACACAAATCCCAGCTCGGAGCGTCCAACACATCCTCCAGCACCAACACATCCGGCTCATCAGGTGGCGACGGACAGCCGACCAGGAGGAGTCCCAGAAGGAGATTTCCGCGCCTCAACATTCGCCACGCGCTTTTAGAATTTCCCAATGAATTCATATAGCTTGACACACCCAAGCAACTCTCGCTGCGATCATGTACGCATCGGAGCCGTCGAATCCCCTGTCCATCAGGGTCCTTCCACCAATCAAAGCGCGTTGAAGAATATCGGTCCCCTCACGCGCGCGTCAATGACCAAAGCAGTGAGGGCTGGTTCCTTTCGCTCAGAGAGAAGAGCGTGAGAGACCGCAAATGGCATCATTCCAGGAGGATTCGAGTCCGTGCGACCCCGCCCCTTCCTCCGTCAATGGTTACATCGACGAATCCGGACCCTCGAACGATCCACTGCGCCACCGCGACGGTCGAGCGTGTGGTGCCGGAGAAAAAGGTCGGATCCACGAAGGTCGCCGCATGCACAGCGCTCGCACCATCCAGGTGCCCAAGATCGCGGCGCACGTCGCCTTCCAGAAGTCGACACGCGTCCGTGAGCTCCAGGACGGCGCGCACGGGCTCGGCGACTTTCTGAATCCGCCCCACGGTGGTTCCACTCGTCGGAAGATAGCCCACGTTCTCAACGACGACTTCCACCCGCCACAGATCATCGCCCTTCAACTCGGCAAGGCTCGAGCGAATGACCACCCGCGGCGTCGTACGAGCAAGATCGAGCGCAAACCGATGATTTCCTTCGCATTCGCGAGCGAGATGGGAGAGCGGAGGGTTCTGCCAGATCCACATCCGATCCCAGCCCCCGATCTCCACGGGGCCCAGGTCTGGATGATCAAACGACTGCCACGGAACGATGGAGCCCGGAACATGGGCATCACACCATTTCACAATCTGAAGCGTCTCAGCGGGGGTGCGATCCCCCTTGAAATTGAAACGAAGTGGATCACTGACCTCAAATCCAGCGTGAGTCGGAAGGCTCCATATCTCGGTCGTGAACGCCAGGATCCCCCGATGGTGATACACCCAGTCATCGAACCCACCGCTGATGGTGTCATCATCCCGATAGCGGAATCCTTCAAACACACTCAAACAAGGATAGCCCGTACGCTCGGTTCCCCGAGCACCCACCGCCTTGTAAGCCGCCAGATCATGGGGATCCAGACTGGTATCGGGTTTCGAGGACGAGGGTCTCAAAATCGCGCCGCAGTACGTATGATACGTCACAAGCGCCCCAACCCGCGGGCGCGCCAGGAGAGCGTCCACCTGAGCACGCGTCTCAGGATGGCTCAACGGGTATTCACCCGCCCCGCTCTGCTGGGCTTCTGGACGCCATTCCGAAGGATAGTTCCGATTGAAGTCCACCCCACGGCGAGAGCGTGGAACCATGGGTTTTTCACGATGACTTCCCGGAAATCTTCCCTCCGGATACAGATCATAGAAAGGGCCTTCGGCCTCTCCCGGTCTCCGAGGAACAAGAATCCGTTCATCCAGTTCAGATGCCTTCCATGCCCCCGAGGGGGAGACAACCCGCATTTGAAGAACGCGACCATCTCCGTCCACATCCCCGGGTTCAAACCACTCCTGGAGATCCTGCCCATGGGTTTCCCGCGGGCTGGATCGAAGCGGTGCACCCGTTCGCAGGACATGCTCCGCCCCATCTGGACTGACGCGTGGCAACACAAAGAAGGCGTGGGTTTTCAAGAGCTCCGCGACCTCTGCGTCGTCCCTGTCCACGAGACGATCAAGGGTGTAGAGACACGCGGCGGAACCCGCGAGTTCAGCAGCATGTGTGTTCGCATCCAACCAGATCGCCGGTTTCTCGAGTGCGGGCCCGGTGGACACGTCCGTGACCGTGGCGAGAAGCATCTCACGCCCCTCTGGACTCGTTCCAACAGACTCGATTTCAACCCGATCCGGATGATCGCGTTTCAACTGGTGAAGCCAGGCCACCAGATCCTCATGACGAAGATAGGAGGGTGACTCGGAAAATCGCGGAGATTTTTGTGGGGACATGCCGCGAATGCTAGCACGACAGGAAGAGACCTCACACCCCCGTTTTCGACTCCTTCCCTTGCGCGCGGCAGTGATTTCATGGAGACGTCAATCAGTTGAAAGGCCCCCGGAAAAGTGGTACTTCCGGGCGCATGATCGAAATGTACCGAGTTTCCAAGCGATTTCCGAACGGTGTCGAGGCACTGACGGACATCAGCTGCAAGATCGAGTCAGGAGACTTCTGTTTCCTGTCCGGTCCGTCGGGTGCTGGGAAAACGACGCTCATTCGATTGTTGATGTGCATGGAGCCGATCTCCGAAGGACAGATCCTCGTCAAGGGACGAAATCTGCGCATGCTTCACAGGGACTCAATCCCCTACCTGCGACGCAACATGGGAGTCGTCTTTCAAAATTTCCGACTGCTCCCCAACCGCACGGTATTCGACAATGTCGCCATCGCATTGGAGATTCTCGGAATCCCTCATCAGGAAATCGCTCCCCGAGTGGAGCAGACACTCGACATGGTGGGTCTCTCAGCCTACCACCGCACATTCCCCTCGATGCTCTCGGGCGGAGAGCAACAACGCGTCGCGATCGCTCGAGCGCTCGTCAACGAGCCCGCCATTCTCCTGGCAGACGAGCCCACGGGAAATCTGGACCCCGAGTTGAGCATCGAGATCCTGGGACTGCTTCAGGAAATCAACCGCCAGGGAACCACCGTCATCGTCGCGACACACGACCGGATGCTCATGGAGCGCCTCCCAGCGCGCATCCTCTACTTGAAGAATGGCCACCTGATCAGCGACATCGGGCCCGACGGGAACCCCATCACGGCGCCGAGTCCGGGGAGTGATCTGGCCACGGAAAACGCGATCGCCGAAGCCATCCCAGCAGAAGAAATCGTAGCGGCGGAACCTGTACAAGCCACGGAAACGGAACCCGAAGAGCGAAAAGTGACACGCCGCCGAAGCACACGCCGACGTTCGACACGGAAACCCCGAAGCGAAGAGGAGGGCACATGAACCTCGTCACCTATCGCTTCCTCTACTTCTTCCGGGTCGCACTGAAAAACATCCGCCATTCGCCGTTTCTCACGGCAGTGAGCATCTGCACGATCGCCGTTTCGCTCATCCTGATCGGCTTCTTCGGGCACATCCTTCTCAACACGTACAACCTCCTCGATGACATGGGGAGTGAACTACAGGTGACGGTCTACCTGAAGGATGATGTTCAGGCGAATCAAGCGGAGGCCATTCGCCAGATGGCACTCGCACGACCGGACGTGCAGTCCGTGACCATCCTCAGCCCCAAGGAGGACCGCGATCGCAATCGCGCTCTCCTCGACGAGGCCCTGCTCGCAGGTCTCGATCCCGAGAGCGTTCCGGGCAACCTCTGCATGGACATTGTTCTCCTCCAGCAACGCCGGGTCCGTGAGGATTTCGACGAACTGGCGACCTGGTTGAGCGATTTGAAAGCCGTCGAACAAGTGGATGACATCCACTACACGGCGCAAAAATTCAGAGTGCTCTATTCCTTGATCGACATCATGGAACTCGTCGGACTCATCATCTGTGGCGTGATCCTCTTTGCAGCAATCTTCTTCATCTTCTCAACCATCAAACTCGCCGTCTATGCTCGCCATGAAGAGATCGAAGTGCTGAAGCTGGTTGGCGCGACGGACCGCTTCATTCGCGCTCCCTTCTACATCGAGGGCATTCTTCAGGGGATCCTGGGCGCCTTCGTCGCATTGAGCGCCGTGGGACTCATCCATCTCCGGATTCAACGCGCAATTCACGTCGAGCAGGGACTCAACTTTGAACTCGACCTTCTCCCCGGCTCCATGATTCTGTGGTTCCTGATCGGCGGCGTCCTCCTCGGTTTTCTGGGCAG
>CAVOCR010000191.1:0-5164 GCA_963694245.1 Myxococcota bacterium | reverse complement strand
TTCCCGTTCCCAGGTCCTCCTTGTGCTCAAGTCCAGGCTCTCGAAAGTGGACCTGGGTGTCGATGACGCCTGGGAGCACATGGAGGTCCGTGGCGTCGATGACTTCGTGGGCGTCGACGTCGGACAGCTCCCCGATCGCGACGATGCGGCCTTCGAGAATGGCGAGGTCGGCCTTTACGGGGCCGTCGTGGGTCATGCACGTTCCGCCGCGGATGAGGAGATCAGGTTTCATCTCTGCCTTGTGTTGGAGCGTCTCAGGAGGCTCGCATTCATTGTCCACGTCCGAGGGTCTCTCTCAGCCGGGGGATGATTTCCACGAAATTGCACGGACGATACCGTACGTCAAGCTGGTACACGAGGATCTCGTCCCAGGCATCCTTGCATGCCGAGGGTGAACCCGGAAGTGCGAAGAGATAGGTCCCATTGGCGACCCCACCCGTCGCACGGGATTGGATGGTCGACGTCCCGATCTTCGCAAAGCTCAGATGACGAAAGAGCTCTCCAAATCCCGGGATGGCCTTCTCGTAGACCGCCTCAAATGCTTCTGGCGTGACGTCTCTGCCAGTGAGCCCTGTTCCGCCGGTCGCGAGGACCACATCCACTCCCGGATCCGCGATCCATGCGCGGAGCTGTGTCACGAGGGTCTCCTCAGTGTCCGGAAGGATTCGTTTCTCGACGAGGACGTGCCCGGCACTCAACGCCCGTTCCCGGAGCAGGTTGCCTGAGCGATCGTCGTCTTCGGTTCGCGTGTCCGAGACCGTGAGGACGGCGACGTTCAGCGGTAGAAACGTACGGTTTTCGTCGATTCCGGCCATGAGTTCATCCGCGCTTGACGGCAGTGGGCTCGGCACGATCCGTGACCTTCTGCTGGGCGTGAAAATAGGGGGCGTGCGTGGGCCGGTTGATGTAGCGGCCATGACCCGCCGTGGTGCGCAGTTCCCCGTCCTTCCAGACCACTGTGCCGTGGCTCAAGGTCACGGTCGGGATCCCGGTGACTTCCATGCCCTCGTAGATGTTGAAGTCGATGTTCTGGTGATGGGTTTCCGCGGAGATGCGCCGGGTGCCCTCGGGATCCCAGACGACCAGGTCGGCGTCTGCGCCGACAGAGAGAGAGCCCTTTCGTGGATGGATGTTGAAGATACGGGCGGCATTGGTCGAGGTGACCGCTACGAATTCACTGGGCGTCAGGCGTCCGGTTCGCACCCCATGATGCCAGAGAACGCTCATGCGATCCTCGACGCCACCCGTCCCGTTGGGGATGGACCGGAAGTCGTCTTTGCCCATCTCCTTCTGCTCCGTGCAGAAGCAGCAGTGGTCCGTCGCTGTCGTCTGAAGCATTCCGGACTGGAGGCCCTGCCACAGCGCCTCCTGATGCTCCGGAGCGCGGAAGGGGGGGCTCATTACATGGTGCGCTGCCGTGCGCCAGTCCGGGCTTCGATACACCGAGTCGTCGATGATGAGGTGTTGGATCAACGCCTCTCCAAAGACCCGCTGTCCTTCCAGTCGGGCCCGGGTGACGGCCTGGAGCGCGTCGATGCAGGAGGTGTGCACGAGATAGAGCGGAGCGCCGAGGACTTCCGCGATGCGGATCGCTCGGTTGGCGGCCTCGCCTTCGACCTCGGGAGGCCGCGAAAGCGGGTGTCCCTCGGGCCCTGTGATGCCCTTGTCATGCATTTCCTGCTGGAGTCGATAGACGAGGTCTCCATTTTCCGCGTGCACCGTGCACAGCGCGCCGAGATCCCGTGCACGACTGAAGCTGTTCACCAGGATCTCGTCATCGCACATGATGGCGTTCTTGTACGCCATGAAGTGCTTGAAGCTGTTGACGCCGTGGTCGCGGGCCAGGATGCCCATTTCATCGTGGACGCTCTGATCCCACCAGGTGATGGCCACGTGGAAGGAGTAGTCGCCGGCCGATTTCTCCGCCCATTCACGCCACTGCTTGTAGGCGGCGAGGATGCTCTGCTGGGGAGAGGGGATCACGAAGTCGATGATGGTCGTCGTTCCACCTGCTGCCGCTGCCGAGGTCCCCGTGAAGAAATCCTCGCTGGCCACGGTGCCCATGAACGGGAGCTGCATGTGGGTGTGGGGATCGATTCCGCCCGGGAGCACCAGACAGCCTCCAGCGTCGATGATCTCTGCGCCCGCAGGAGCCTCGAGGTCTTGTCCCACGGCGACGATGACGTCGCCTTCCGTCAGAATGTCGCTTCGCCATTCCCGGGTGGAGTCCACCAGAGTGCCGCCCTTGATTAGAACCGCCATGGTTCCCTCCGTGTTGAGTGTTCGGCTTCGTTCCTGGCGTGTGCATACCATGGACGTCCGCATTCGGGGGAGGAAATTGCGCTCGGATCAGATGCGGTCGAGGACTTCCTGGACGAGCTTGTCGATTCCACGGGCGACGGGCGCGATGGAGGGGCCCAGCATGTAGGCTGGAGTGGATACGAGATGGAGAGTGTCATCCACGACGATGTCGTCGACGGGGCAGTTCACATGCGTGGCGCCCAGCGCTTCCAGACCTCGGGCGGTGTCGGGGTCGTCACCGATGGTCAAGCGGGGACCCAGTTCCCCGAGAGACTTCGCTGCGAGCGCGGGGGCGATGCAGATGAATCCCTGGGGTTTTCCTGCCTCATGCATGGCCCGAATCAGTCGGTTCACGCTCTCCTCAAGGGTGCACTCTGGACCGTCCACGGCGAAGGACGAGAGGTTCTTGGCGGCTCCAAATCCTCCTGGGAAAATCAATGCGTCCAGTGCATCCGCACGGACGGTGGCGATGTCGGTCACTTCGCATCGGGCGATGCGCGCCGATTCAGCGAGGACGTTGCGCTCCTCTCCCTCTGAGGGGGTGGATGTGGCGTGGTTCACCACATGCATCTGGAGGATGTCGGGGGCCATGCATTGCACTTCCACTCCAGCGCGGTCGAGCGCGAGCAGCGTGAGCGTGGCTTCGTGGATCGCGGCTCCATCGAGGAAGCCGCATCCGGCGAGAACGACCCCCACTTTCTTCGTAGCCATGCCGCCTCCTGGGTATCCGTTGATGACGGCTCAAGCGTGCCAGAATTGAATGGGAAGCTCCAGCCGAGGAGGAGAGGCTCTCTCCTGTCTCGAAGACAGAGAGGCGCAATGAACGCTCCTTGCAACTCCTCGGAGGGGCTGGTCTACTTTCTCCCCACACGGAGGTGAGGATGCGCGCATGGGTTGAAGAACTGTATGGGCAACATGTGAATGAGCTCGTGGAGTCCGTGGAGTTCCGGGCATTGTCGGATGGCAGCGCTTCGCGGGACGAGTACGATGAGTTCATCGCCCGGGTGTTTGAGACCCATCAGAATTCCCCTCATTTTCTGGGATTCCTGTTTTCAATCGCGTCCCCGGATTCGGTGGAACATCTACAGCATAATCTCCTCGAAGAACTGGGGATTGAGGAGGAAGACGGGGAATCGCATCCGGCGCTGATGGAGAAGCTGGTCGAGGGCGCGGGACTCCAGGGACGGGTGGAGTCGCTCCGGGCACGTGCGAGGGCGCGACTGGATGAGCAGGTACAGCAGCCCATCCTCTACGGTTCCTTGCGGGAAATCGGGTTGAGTGCGCTGGTCGAGATCGTGTCGTTTGAGTTCATGTTGAGTCGGGTCTCGACGCGGGTGGCCCAATTTCTGGGGACCCATCGGGGGATCTCGGAGGGGAATCTCGTGTGGTTCACCCATCACTCAGAGGTCGACATCGAGCACGCCGAAGAGGGGTTGGATGCCATCGC
Source organism: Myxococcota bacterium (assembly GCA_963694245.1). Taxonomy (GTDB): domain Bacteria; phylum Myxococcota_A; class UBA9042; order JABWCM01; family JABWCM01; genus CAVOCR01. The sequence goes on along the minus strand of CAVOCR010000191.1, from coordinate 1,416 downwards.
GGATTTCATCACCTATTACGGGTTCGAGGACGAGGAAGCGAAGGACATCATTCACTCGACTTTCCGGGAAAATGTCTTCATCAAGCGCTATTTTGGGGTCGCGGCGGCTGCGCGAAGCCGAGGAATGAATTCATGAGGGTCGTCCGCGCCGACATTTCGCCTCTCAATGTTCCTTTCGTGGAGGGATTCGCGCACGCGACGAAGGAGCGCCGCTTCAGTGACACGATCGTGGTTCGCGTGGAGACCGATGATGGCACGGTGGGATGGGGAGAGGGGATCCCCCGACCCTATGTCTCTGGCGAGACCGTCGCGGGGACAGTCGGGCATCTGGAGGAGGTCCTCTGGCCGCGAGTCAAGGGGCAGGAGATTCGGGAGGATGGCAGTCACGTAGTTCTGCAGGAGGTCGATCAACTCCTCGGCGGAAGCACGCCGACGGATGAAGAGCGGGAATCCGGTGTGATCGCCCACCATTCGGCCCGTGCCGCGATGGAGATCGCATTGGTGGACTGTGCGCTTCAGAAAGGGGGTGTCTCCCTGGCCAGCATTCTCGGAGGGGCAGGACATCCCTCGGTCTACAGCGGCGTGCTGACGCAGGCGGATCCGGAAAAGACCCGGGGAATCGCTCGACGATTCGCCCGATTTGGCCTGCAGGAGTTCAAGATCAAGGTCTCAGGCCCTGAAACACTGGAGTGCATCGCGGCTGCGCGCGAGGAGCTGGGGCCCGATGCGAGTCTTCGTTTGGACGCCAACGGCGTCTGGAGTCTCGAGGAGGCATTGGAGTTCCTGACGGCCGCCGATGAGTACGACATTCTCTCGTGTGAGGAGCCTCTTGGGCGCGAGCGCATGGGGGACCTCCCGGAGCTGACGGAGCGGAGCCCAATTCCCATCATGCTCGACGAGTCCCTCGTCAGTCTGCAGGACGCGCTCTGGGCGATCAGTTCCCGGGCCTGCGATCACTTCAACATCCGAGTGAGCAAATGCGGGGGGATCGGGCGAACCCTGGCCTTCATGCGAATCGCGTCGTCCAGCGGGATGGGCTTCCAGATTGGAAGCCATGTGGGAGAGACCTCCATCCTGTCCGCAGCTGCACGTCATGTCGCTTTCAGCACTCCGGAAGTACGGCACCTCGAAGGGTCCTACGGGACGTTGTTGATGGCCGATGATGTCGTGAGTTCGAGCGTGAGGTTCGGCAATGGTGGACGGGCTCCCCTCCTCAAGGGGCCGGGACTCGGAATTCAGGTGGAACCCGACCGCGTCGAGCAATGGTCGACAGGAACGGTGAAGTTGTCGTGAACTGGCTGGTTCGACTCGTCGTTCGCGTTCGTGGTGCCGCGCAACGGTATTTCTTTGAGCGCGCCGTTCGTCGCACGGAGACCAGCCAGCGGAAGCTTCTCCAATCCTTTCTGCGCAAGAATC
>CAVOCR010000190.1:0-5168 GCA_963694245.1 Myxococcota bacterium | reverse complement strand
ACCTACATCTCCGGACTCCTGGACGCCGTGGTCTCCACCACGACCCTTGAACATCACGCGAAGCTCATCGCCGAGAAGGCCATGATGCGACGTCTAATCTACGCAGCGAGTGAAATCGTCGCGACGGGGTACGGCGACGGGATCGCCCCCAGCGAGTTCATCGAAGAAGCGGAGAAGTCGCTCTTTGAGGTTCTGGACACGCAATCTCGTGCGGGCACACGGCCCATCCGTGAGGTCCTCAAGGAGACCATCGAGAAGGTCCAGCTCCTCTACGAACGCAAGGAAGGCCTGACCGGAATCACCACGGGATTCAAGGAACTCGACAACATCACCCTCGGACTTCAACCCTCCGACCTCGTGATCCTCGCGGCGCGACCCGCGATGGGGAAGACGACTCTCGCATTGAACATCGCATGCAACGCTGCGCTCCAATCGGACTCTGGCGTCGCCATCTTCTCCCTCGAGATGAGCAGTGATCAACTCGTCATGCGGCTCCTGGCGGCCGAATCCCGAGTGGACCTCAAGGCGCTCCGCTCTGGAATGCTGTCGGACTCGGACTGGCCCAAGTTGGCCAACGCCGCACAGCGCCTCGCAGCCGCCAAGATATTCATCGACGAGAAACCCGCCATCAGCCCATTGGATCTCCGGGCACGATGTCGACGTCTCGCGATGGAAGGAAACCTCGACCTGATCGTAATCGACTATCTGCAGCTCATGAGCGCAGGACGTCGCATCGATAGCCGGGAACAGCAGATTAGTGAGATCTCCCGCTCCCTGAAGGCACTTGCCAAGGAGCTGCACGTCCCCATCCTCGCGCTTTCGCAGCTCAATCGCGGTGTGGAAAGCCGTACGGACAAACGCCCCATGCTCAGCGACCTCCGTGAATCGGGCGCGATCGAGCAGGACGCGGACATGATCCTCTTCATTTATCGGGATGAGGTCTACAACCAGGAAACCGAGGCCCAGGGAATCGGTGAGATCATCATCGGGAAACACCGAAACGGACCCACTGGAGTGGTCAAGACGCGCTTCTTCAAAGAGATCACGCGCTTCGAGAACCTCGCGCACCTGGACGGTTGATGCGCTCCGGTTGAAGCGCGACCCCCTCGATTCCATTCTGTTTGAAAATGTCAGTTCGCGAGAAGACGCGGCATGCGGTCCAGCGTATGGGATACGCGGCGGAGCACCTCTTCCGTCTGCTCCGCGGTCCCCACGCTCATTCGGAGCAGATGCTCCATCTGCTCCACGCGGCTCCAATCGCGCACATAGACTCCGACTTCAGCGAGAGCCTCGGCAAACGCGGAGGGATCGGGCATCGAAACCAACACGAAGTTGGCGGGCGTTCCATGACACTGAATTCCATGAGCGGTGAAGTACTCCACCATCATTTCAATGCCCACTCGAACGCTTCCCACATAGGCATTCAGGTGGTCGAGATCCTGAAGAGCTGCTCTTGCGGCGACCTGACCCAGCGCGTTGACGCTCTTGGGATTGTACAACCGCAGCAGATCCCCGATCAGACTCGGCGCCGCAATGGCATAGCCAACACGCAAACCGGCGATCCCAAACGACTTCGAGAATGTTCGCGTCACGACGAGGTTCTCGTACTCCTGAGTCAGATGAGCCACCGAATATCCACAGAACTCATGATAGGCCTCATCCACGATGACAATCGCCCGAGGCGCAGCCGCAAGAATCTCACGGACATCCGCTTCATTGTAGACGATTCCCGTGGGATTGGTGGGGCTGACGAGGTACACAATCTTCGTGCGTGGCCCGATCGCATCCAGAACCCCGCTCACGTTCTTGTCCAGCGGGTTTTCTCCGCGCACCGGCACAAGACGCCCTCCACGGGCTCCAGCAAAGACCTGAAAGTGTGTATACGTCGGAACAGGCAGGACGACCTCATCCCCTTCATCGAGGTAGGTCCGACACATCAGATCCAACGCGTCATCCGATCCGTTCGTCACCAGGATACCGCTCGCGGGGTGCCCAACGTACTCGCTGAGGGCCGCGCGAAGCGCCGCACAACTCACTTCTGGATACCAGTTCAGGTGATGCTCGCCACCCAGATGCTTTTGGATCGCCTCGGCCACCGCTGGGGAGGGAGGAATCGTGGACTCGTTCCAATCCAGTTTGAAGGGCGTCTGGTATGGGCGTGACTCGATGGATGCAAGTGACGAGGTGGGCTCATAGGCCTTCAACTCATTCACGTGCCGCGCAACGCTGGGCCTACCAGTCCGCACCACTGAGAATGCGCGCGCCAATCTGTCCGTAAACGATGCCATCCTCAACTTCCTGCTTTCCGGTGACCTTCGCCTCGCGAGCGTCTTCTTTTCCACAGCCCCTCCCGAGTGTCAAGGACGTTCCATCGCTCCATTGTCAGAGCGCATGAACGCACTCCCACCAGGCTCCAGTTGAAGCAATGTTCGTGCCGATACGCTGGAAAATAAAACCCTTTCAATTCCAACGGGTTGCTAAAACAACTTCACCCCAACCCGTTCATCTTCCGACACTTTCTGACATCCCCGTTCAAAATCGAACATGGGGTCTCTTCGACCCCCCCTGTCGTGAGACACCTCCCCGACATCGGCGGCGATCTCAGTGTTTTCAGTCACTTGAATCGCATTTGAATTTGGCACGCATTGTGTATTGATCGAGGGGGAAGACGAGGAGTCCAAGGTCCCAACATGTTGAAATATCGATACATCCCTTTCCTGGTTGCCGTGATCCTCCCGCTCGCTCACACACAGAGCTTTGCGGAGGAACGCCGAACAGCATCCGCATCCCATGCGCTCGAAACACGTTCCCAGGGCAATGCCAGCGCACGCGTTCTTGAGATGGATCCATCGAAATGGCGCGGACTCGCGGATGCACTCAGCACCCACCTCCGTTCAAGCCATTCTGAAGTCAGAACACAGGCCGCAGCCATCGCCGCACAGCACGGAGAGAAAGGCACGGAACTCCTGCTGAGTCATCTGCAATCGCCCGATTCCTCATACGCCACGGACATCATTCCCCATCTCATGCCACGCACCCGTGCGCAGCAAGAGACCATGTTCGGCCTCCTTCGTACCAATGACATCGAACTACGCGAGGGGATGATTGAACATCTCGCCATTCAAGACTTTGAGACTTTGGAGGTCCTGGTTCAGGCGACCGAGCGGGGCGTCCTCGATCATGTCCTCGTCGCGGAAGTACTCCGCCGATCGACGCAATGGGGCTACAGCTGGATCGATGAAGCCCTCCGCGAAGAAAACCCCACGCTTTCCAATTGGCTGACACTGGTCGGGGCGCTCAACAACCCCGTCTTCATGGGACGGCTCGATTCGCTCTACGCCAGGGGCCATGAGGGCCTCCAGCGACAGGTCATTCGCTCCTGGGCTCGCATGGACCCCCAATGGGTGTGTACACGACTTCTGAACGCCCTCGACGATTCCCGCGCCAGCGTTCAAAATGAAGCCTTGAGGGGACTCCGCTGCGACGCATCGCCTGAGACCTCCACCCGCCTCATGCAACACATGACCGAGAAGGGCATCCACAATGGCGCCCTGATCACTGCCCTTGGCCGAACCCGGACGCGCGAGGCCGTCGGGGCCTTCGAAAAAGCCTGGCCCACCGCCTCGCTCGGCAATCGCCTCGCCATGCTCGACGCGGCGGCAAACATCTCAACACGTGAATCGCTCGCGTTCCTCTTTGAGGGAACCATCGCCCATGAACCCATCCTGCGAGAACGGGCGGCGGAACTACTGCACACCACACAATAAAAAAGAGCCGACCGCATCAGCGATCGGCTCTTTCAAGGGTAGCCCGTACGAGAGTTGAACTCGTGATTCCGGCTTGAGAGGCCAGCGTCCTAACCATTAGACTAACGGGCCACATTGCCCCCTTTGGGGGGACTTGGCTCGGGGACAAGGATTCGAACCTTGATAGGCGGTACCAGAAACCACAGTCCTGCCATTAGACGATCCCCGAAAATTCGACACCGGGTGCCGAAGCGCGCAGAGGATGCCATGAGCGCAACAGCGCTGACAAGCAAACTCAGTGCACGAAAATCGCACGCGGACTAAGCGTCTTTCGGCTCCGCCGAATCCGCTCCAGCGTCGGAATTCGCCTCAGCTAGGACCTCCGCTACTTCCGCAGCCTCGTCATCCACAAAGGTCTCTTTGCTGGTCACCGGAGCTGCTTCAACCGTCTCAGGCTTCTTCCGAGTCTTGAAGACCGGAGTACCTGCTGGCATCAGCTCGATGATCGAAAGAGGCGCATTGTCTCCACGCCGATTCCGCAGTTTCATGATCCGCGTGTACCCGCCGGGGCGTTCCGTAAAACGACCCGCGATATCCCCAAAGAGCTTTTGAAGCACCTTGGGGTCACGAACCCAACGCGCCGCGATACGACGTGCATGCAGGCTTCCCTGCTTGCCCTTCGTGATCAGACGGTCCGCAAGTCGCCGGAGTTCCTTCGCCTTGGCGTCGGTCGTCTCCACGCGCTCATGCTCAAAGAGCGAGACCACAAGATTCCGGAACATCGCTTCGCGATGCGCCTTCGTCCGTCCCAGTTTTCTACCTTGCTTGCGATGCCTCATGATCGCCTCCTCATCACCCGAACTTCCGTCGCCAACCACATGGTCCCACGAAGCCCCGGTGTCCTTCTATTCTTCTCGTACAGGTGCTTTGGCCGGATCCCAGTTCGGAATTTCCATTCCCAACTCGAGCTCCATGTCGGTCAGCACATCACGAATTTCCTTGAGCGACTTCCGCCCGAAATTCTTCGTCTTGAGCATCTCCGCCTCGGTGCGCTGAACCAGCTCACCGATGAAACGAATGTTGGCGTTCTGAAGGCAATTCATGCTTCGAACACTCAACTCGAGTTCATCCACGGTTCGGAAGAGGTTCTCATTCATCGGAACCTCCTCGACCTCGGGCTCCTCGATATGATCCTCGACCTCCTCATCAAAGTTGATGAAGAGCTGCAACTGCTCCTTGACGATCTTCGCGCCAAGTGCCAGCGCGTTCTCGGGAAGCACCGCGCCATTGGTCCAGATGTCGAGAGTCAGCTTGTCGTAATCCGTACGCTGACCAACACGAGCGTTGGTCACGCGATAGTTCACGCGGCGAATCGGTGAAAACACCGAATCAATCGTGATCGTACCCACGGGGGCATCCTGG
>CAVOCR010000189.1:0-5174 GCA_963694245.1 Myxococcota bacterium | reverse complement strand
GACGCCGGGCCACCGGGCGCCCCCGGAGCAAAAGGCGACAAGGGCGACACGGGTTCGCAAGGCATCCCGGGAGTGAAAGGAGACAAGGGAGACGCCGGGTCACAAGGAACTCAAGGAGCGAAAGGCGACAAGGGAGACGCCGGGTCACAAGGAACTCAAGGAGCGAAAGGCGACAAGGGAGACGCCGGGTCACAAGGAACTCAGGGCCCCGCAGGCCCCAGCGGATTCGCCTCCTTCGTGGGCACCTGCTCTGCGGAACCTGGCAACACGTGTAGCTGCGGAGGAGGTACGCTCTACATGTTTCCCATCACCACATTCTCCTTTTGCAGCGTCAGTGGATTCGGGACCACCCAGGCCAAGGGAAGTCACGCCTCAAACGGCGCAAACACCTGCTCCTTCGTCTGTTTCAAGTAGACAGGCCGATGACCTGTCACCCCACTCCATGACAAGGATTCGCTTCACCATGATGAGATGGTCAAACTGGCTCTCCATGAGGTGGACAGGCTCCAGAAAACCCAGAAACCACGGTCCATTCGGTTCGCAACCTTCGCGATTGTTGCGCTCCTCGCCTCTCCTGAAGCAATGGCGCAGGTCCCTGAACGACTCCACTATCAAGGTGTCCTGACCCTCGCGACCGGAGAGCCCGTCGAGTGCGCGGACCCGGCGAGATGCTCCCAGCCCATCGAGATGACGTTCCGCATCCAGGGGGATCCCGTGGCGGACCAGTTGCTCTGGGAGGAGGATGTCTCCGACGTCGTCGTCATCGGAGGCATGCTCAACGTCACGCTGGGCGTGACCGTACCGCTGACCCCCGAAGGTCTTCAATGGACCGGCGTTTCTCGGGGTCGAAGTGAACGGCAATGAAGAACTTCAACCGCGCCAGGAGATCGTGTCGGCGGCCTACGCGCTTCGCGCTGCAGAGGGCTTCACCGCCCATCAACTGGGCGGTGTCGCTGCAGAGGGCCATGTCCAGGTCTCGGACATCGGCCTCCTCGAGGGACCTCAGGGACCTCAGAGAGCCCAGGGAGCCCAGGGAGCCCAGGGCCCCGCAGGATCCTCGAGTGCGGGGGGCGCGAACTTCACGGGCATATGCACCGCCAGCATCCCCTTTGGCGGCCAGGGGTCCTGTTCCTGCGGGAACGGCACCACCATCATGGCGTTGACCGGACAGGGCGATGGAAACTGCAGCGTGAAGAACCCAGGAAAGACGTCGATCACGGGAAAAGGCTCCGGGTCCACCGGTAGTTCCTGCACCTTCATCTGCTTCAAGTAGAGGAGAAAGAACACCGGGGGAGGATGCATGCCCCGTTTCGGAACGCTACTTCTTCTTCTCGAAGTGCTGGTAGTCCTTGAGACGTTTCCAATCTCCGCCCCAGGACCAACCACGCTCCTTGAAGGCGTTCACGACCGGATCTCCCGCGTGAATCATGCCGGGGTGCTTCTGAGCGCGATCCACAAACGCGCTCCCTTTCGGCGGAATGATCAATTCCCGCTTCACATAGGGATTCCATAGCGGATTGATGTCGATGGCGCGCCCAAGCGCATGGTTCGACCAGGATTTCGTCGATCCCGTCACCTTCCGACAATTGAAGGCGGAGGTGTTGTTCGCGGCGCACGACGCATCATCGGAGCCCGCGTACTCCCAGACCAGCTTCATCCGCTCAATCGGAAATTGCGATGCGTGAAGGCTCCGGAAAATGGCGATCATGTCGGCTGCCACGGCTGCATGCACGACGATCTCGCCCTCCTGCAGTCTGCCATTCAAATCGAAATGGGAGATCGTGAGGAGCCTCAGGTCCTCGAAGGGAACCGGGCATCCCTCATGAAAGGAGACCCCACGCATCTGCTCCTGAAGCTTCATCGAGAGGGGCGAGATCGTCCCCCGAAACACCGGAGACTCCTCGGCGACAACCCCCACGGGAGCCAACAAAACCATCAGCACCACGCTCCATGCACGAACCATTGGACCGCCTCCATGATTAGAGCTTCTGGAGCCATGAGGTGTTCACAAACCCGATCTTCCCTGCGGCGTCCCCGGAGAGCACTTCCACCTTCACCCATCGCCCCCGGGACGCAGCCAGAAACTTGAGGGGGGTCCCATCGGGCAATTGCCCGAGGACAATCGTCCGGGAAGAGGGCCCGCGGCGCATGTTCAGCCACGGTTCCTTCGGATCGCTGGACGTGTTGAACACGACATGGGTCGCGTCCTTGTATGCGCTCTCATCGGTCGGCGCCTGCGCCGGGACAGGAACCTCCTCCTGAGCGCGCTCCCCAGAAGCCTCTTCCACCGCTGTCTCCGTCTCGCCAGGAACTTCTTCCGGCGACGGAGTCGCTCCGGAAGGAGCGCCTTCCCGCATCAACAGCATCTTCCGACCGCTCGCCCCACGCTGCATCGTCAATCGGCCCTCTCCGAAGGTCAATGTCACCGAGGTCTCCGCGCCACCCGAGTCGGTCAGAGCCAACACCACGGTCCCAGCGGACTGCTCTTGAATGCTGTATCGATGACGCTGTGGGGCCTTTCCAAGCGTTTGCGTTACATTCTCGAGATCGATGTCAAAGCGCATGGCGGAGAATCGCGCCGCATCCTTGACGAACTCCATCTCATGACGGCGGGCATATTCGGGCAACTGACGCATCGCCAGAACATCCACGACCCATTTCCCCAGACACTCCGCAGGGAGACCGTCCGGACTCACCGAGTCCACCGTCGTGGCAGAATCCCCCTTCACCGCCTGAATCCCACGAACGGATTCAACCACCTCTTCACGCGGTATCGGTGCATCCGCCGCGCTCTTCACTGCGGGAGTCGAGCGTGGAGTTTCAGCCGCGGAAGCGGGTGGGGCCGCCTCTTCCTTCTCGTCGCCGAAGAGGACAAAGACCGCCCCAGCAAGCGCAAGAAACGCCACGAATGCGACTCCCCATCTGCTCGCGCTTCCCCCGGATTGAGCGGAGGCTCCCGCCGCATTCTTCCGGATCGACTCGAGATCATCGCTGTGTTCGGACACGACCTGCATGTCGTGAATCGTCTCCAGCACGAGGGGGGGCTCCGATGAGGGGAAAGAAGCCTTCGTTTCCATCGGCTTCGTTCCACCCGAAGTGCCCTCGGCGCTCTCCTGCTCCCCCGTCGCAGAGGCGTGACCCCTCTGTTCCGCGATTCCCCGTCTCTTCTCTTCCAGCAGTCGGGATTTCTGGCGGGTCGCCTCTTCTTCAGAGATGTGCCCCGCCGCCAGCAATTCATCCAGCCTGCGACTTTCTTCTTCGGTGCTCATGGGGAACCCTGGGACATGGATCTTTCGAGAGGAAGGGGCTGTCTGACAGAGGCTCTCAGGAGTCTACTGACATTCCCCGTCATGCTTCCAGGCCCTCTCCAGCTGGATGCGGAAGCACGCGTTCTTGTGAGTCGTGTTGAAACAATCACACTGCGCGGGGCCCTGGAAGGTGTTGCAATCGGCCGGAAGCGTGACACAGACACCGATCTCCGCCGGTGCACAGCTGAAGCTGATGCTGCACTTCTCTCCAACGCCGCAGAACGTGGCGACTGGCGGTTGAATGCTGCATGCATCACCAGAGCCTGGGAACGTCCCATCACCCTCGCCGGTTCCGCCCCCCGTGGTGCCGCCCCCCGTGGTGCCGCCCCCCGTGGTGCCGCCCCCCGTCGTGGTTTCCCCACAATATCCACAGGTGCCACAGACATCGTCACAGCAGTCATCAAAATTCCAGCAGCTCTCATCACATTGACAGCACTGCTCTCCTGAATAGGTGCACGTACCGAAGTCGGCGCAGGAATTTCCGAGGCTGGTGTCGCAGTCCCCGCCACCGCTCGTGCCGCCGCCCGTCGTCGTCCCGCCGCCCGTCGTCGTGCTGCCGCAATCTGGGATGAGGGATCCAGCACACTCGCCGTTCACACAGGTGTCATTCGCGGTGCATTCATCCCCATCCGAACAGACCCCGCCGACAAAATTGTAGCTGCACTGGTTGTTGATGCAGGTATCGGATGTGCACGGGTTCCCGTCATCACACTCGGCAGGGGAAGTGCATCCGATCGTGCCGCCGCCACATCCCGGAATCACCGTACCGGAACACACCCCGTTGAAACATTGATCGCCCTGGGTGCACTCGTCTCCATCATTGCAGCCACCGGTGTGGTCTTGATTGACGCAGGCCCCGTTGCTGCAAACATCCACGGTGCAGGGGTTGTTGTCGTCGCACTCCACGGAATCCACGCAGCCTGTCCCGCCGCCGCTCGTGCCGCCGCCGGTCGTCCCGCCGCCGCTCGTGCCGCCACCCGTCGTGCCGCCCCCCGTCGTGCCGCCACCAGTCGTTCCGCCATCACACCCCGGGATATCCAGTCCAATACACTGTCCACCAATGCATTGATCGTTGTTGGTGCACCCGTTGGAATCGTCGCATGTCCCCGCAGCAGCCGTGTTGGAGCAGAGGCCATTCACATCGCAGAGATCCGATGTGCAGGGATTGAAGTCATCGCAATGAAGGCTGGAGGTACAGGCATTGCCCCCACCCGCCTGACCGCCACCGGCGCCGCCCGAGCCCTCATACGTTCCGCCCCCACAAGCGAGGAAAAAGGAAGCGATCGCAACAAGAAACAACGGGGAGCGTGTGTGGCTGAGCATGAAGATCCTTGAATGAAGAGAGTTCGTCGATTCCCTATATCCAACACACGCTCAAAAGACCATCACTTTCCCATAAACATGAGCCCTCATCCCCTCTTGTTGGAGCCCAACAGTGCTTTATTTCAAACTCTCATTCCTGTAGAAGATTGCGTGTTGTGCTCACCTCATTCTTCAAGTCCGGAGCCGTTCCATGCGTTTGATGCAATCCCTCTTTTCCCTGCTCCTCTTCCTGACAGCGCTCGCGGTCCTGCCCACAGGATGCGAGAGCGACGATGAAAGCAGCCTGGATGACAGCGGGGACTGCTCGGAAGGAGACGCCCTATGCACTGCAGACGGCATGATCTCCCACTGCGTCGACGGCGCGTATGGAGAAGCTCTTGCCTGCGACGAGGGACTCGTCTGCATGACCATGCCCGATACCGGAGTGACTCACTGCATGCTGATGGAAGAAGAGGGCATGGAGACCATGGAAGACGGCATGGAGACCATGGAAGACGGCATGGAGACCATGGAAGACGGCATGGAGACCATGGAAGAGGACGG
>CAVOCR010000188.1:0-5180 GCA_963694245.1 Myxococcota bacterium | reverse complement strand
TTCATCGAGTTTCGAAAGGTGCAGGGAAACACCGTGATCTGGATGAAGGAATTCGTGACATCCGATGAGTTCGGCGCGGTCCGGGTGCCCTATCTGCTCATCGCGCACAAGGGTCGCATCGTGGTGTCGACCACGGACTTTGAAGCGGATTATCTGAAGATGACGACAGACGCGAAGAGCGGCAAGAACTACAAGGTTCCGATGGCCTTCGTGGTTCGTACGAAGGGGGTGAACGGGGAGTCCGTGACCCTGGGCGTTCAGGCGACGAGGTTGATCTATCGTCGCGACAAGCTGAAGCGCATGAACGCCATGAAGCGCGCCGTGGTTTCCCGCTACATGCACCCCGTTCAGTTTGCTCACAAGGCGAAGTTCGAGATGCGGGTGGTGCCTCTGGAGGGCGAGCCCTGGACGGCAAACGGGAAGGGGGCCACCTTCGAGGTGAACCATCTCAATCCGTGAGGAATCTCCGGCGGGCGAAGAGCCACAGGGCCGCGAGCCCGAACCAGAAAGCGGGGAGAGTCGTGCCTCCTGAGGTTGTGCGACATCCGCCGTCCGCGCTCGAATCGCTGGCAGTCACTTCTTCCCCTCCTTCGCTCGGAGGGGTGACTTCGCACACGAGATGCTGGGGAACGACATGAGTCGTTTCCGAGTCGAGCCCTGCACCATTGACGGCTTGAAACTCCACGATCGTCCCTGCGACGGCGCTTCCTTGAGCGGAGGTGGTGTCGAACTCGGGCATGTCCATGGGGGTCCATCTCTCCTCTCCCTGGATGCGCATGGCGAGGGATGCGATTCCAGAGACCTCGTCCATGGCTTCCAGCTGAACCAACCATCCCCCGGGGTCTCCTCGGCGCGCCACGCATCCGGGGAAGTCCGGGTTCACGGGACTCACGGACAGGTTGGGTGGACTCGCGTCCACGGTGGTGAACTCGGAGAGGCCCCTGGGTCCTTCAACCCCATCGAGATGAAGGGCCACGAGACCCACTTGAATCGGGGAGCCGTCGGGAAGGTCGCTCGCCGCGCAGACGGTGCCCTCCCCGCTCATGCCGACGTCTCCGGCGGGCGCGAGCGGAACTTGTCCGCTGTCGAGAAGAGTGGCGGTGAATGTCTCCGCTGCGGTGTTCCATCCGAGGGGATTCCACGAGAACGCAAGGCATCGGGGGTCCGGAGAGAAGGGAAGAGCCGTGATCGTCGGTGTGACCGGGGGACGCGTGGCCACCCAGGCCCATGTCTCACCGGTGGTCTTCACCCCCAGGCTGGTCGGAGCGTCGTCCAGGGAGTGACTGGTCGTGATGGTGACGGGCCCCGGAGGGATCGCATCGAAGAGGGCGATTCCGTTGTTGCCGGTTGTGCGGGTGAGGCCGTGGGGTTCCACCGTGACTTCAATTCCGGCGGCGCCCCGGTCCCCGGGTGCAATCATGGCCTTCACATGCAGGTTTCCGAAGACCTCGGTGGGTTCTTGAATCGGAAGCGAGGGCGGCCAGTGTCCATAGGTTCCGAAATGCTTTCGGTAGATGGGGCGGTCGAGCTCCAGCGCCTCGACGGTCCAGATCCGGTCCCAGGAGGTGGTGAGCCATGGCTGCTCCTCGGAATCGACGTGGAGCTCCACGTAGTATCCGAGGACGTCTCCGTGATCGGCGATGAAGGGAATCACCAATGAGGTGCGCGGAACCACGCTGTATTCATGGGGGTTCACATCCATCGCAACCGTCGCTTCTCCGACGATCTCGTCCTGGGAGTCGTCGTAGCCCGGGTGATCCCGGCGAACCACTCCTCGGACGTCTCCCGCGAAGATCTGGGATGCGAAGAGCGTCACCTCCACCGTGAGGGTTTCTCCGTCGTGGGCCTCGGTGGCCTCTCCGATCGTCGCCCCGCTGGCGTCATGCCAGGAGAGGCCGTTGATGCGGAGCTCCGGATGCGGAGTGTAGCGCTCGGGGAGAAACTGCATCATCGACTGGACGTTGCCGCAGATGAGGGAGTCTCCATCCCATTCCGGCCAGCCCGTGATCTGGTAGGCGAGATGGTCCAGGGCCATCCGGGGACCGAGATCCAGAAACCAGTCGTCGTAGAGATCCCAGGTTGCGCTGTCGACCAGGGGACCGGCGAGAAAGAGTTCCGTGAAATAGTCGGCATGTTCACTGGGTTCCGTGATGCCACCGATGAACGCGTTGAAGAGACCCGATGTGAAGAGTTCGAACACTTCCTCCAGGGGCTTTTCGATGAGGGAGAGCATGAAAATCTTGGCGTTCTCTCGCGTCATTCCGCTGATGAGGCCTCCGCCCTGGGCGAGCAGATTCTCGATTTCCAGGAGGGCATCGGGACAGCTTGCGGTTCCCCCGGTCGATACACCGGCCTCGCAATACCAGCTGAAGATCTGGGCGAAGCGCGCCTTTGCGATGTCCCCATCCACGTGAAAGTCGAAGAGCAGGTCAATGACTCCGGCCCAGTCTCCGAGGATGAAGTCCCCGTATCCCTCGGTGATCTTCTCGCTCTCGGCCCGGGGCGCGTCGTCCCCCTTGAAGAGGTCATAGGGGCCCAGCGGCTGGGACGCGAAGATCATCGGCGCGAGGAACACCTCTGCGGAGGCATCGGAGACGACATGCGAGAGATGCCCCAGCGCGAACATGCGCTCCAGGGGGCCGGCTTCTTCCGCAGCCTCCAGCAACGCGTAGCTGAGCTCCTTCGAATGACCGAAGCCCAGATGGTCACTGGCCCACTGGAGGTCTGGTGAGATCGCTCCCATGCGCAGGTAGCTGAGCGCGAGCTCCTCGCTGGCCGGTGCCAGCCAGGTGGGGTCCTCCTCGAGGAGCAGCTCCAGGAGGCGAGTCCCCTCTCCCACGTGAACGCCTGGCCCGTATCCGAGAGCCGTCGAGGGTGTTCCGAGGAGCAGGAGGAGGAGAAAGAGAGGAAATCGCCGCATGATGGGACCTCTACTGCAGGATTCCAGTGATGTTCCACGTCAGATTTCCGAAAGGACTCCCGAGAAGGGTGATGACATCCGTCATCGTTCCCGTGAACTCCGTCGGACTCGTGAAAGTACAGTTCCAGGTCTCCACGTGGCTCTCCGTCAGGCCAAGGCTTGAGTTGGAATACGAGCCTGTCATGATGAAGTCGCTGCCGTTCACGGTGCCCGTGTAGTCGACGGTGATGCCCACGGCGGAGGTGCTCCCCGTGAGCACATTCTCCTCGATCACGAGGGTGTAGACCGTGGGAACAAACGTGGCGGGGAAGAGTCCGGCGAGGGTCTGGCTGCTCGGGTTGGCGCTGACGAGCCAGTCTCCGCTCGTGCCGCCCCCTCCCTGCGTGGAGACGCACAGTTCGGCGACGCATTCCGTATCCTTGATGCAGGTGCATGTGCCGCCGCATCCATCGTCCCCGCAGCTGAACTGTTCGCATTTCGGGGTGCAGAGGCACTCTCCGCCGACACATTTCCACTGCGTGTCTCCCGCGACGCAGGTCAGCTGAGCCTCATCCGGAACCGGCGTGTTGCTGCACCCCTCTGCGGGGTCGCAGGCGTCCGCTGTGCAGAGGTTGTCGTCGTTGCAGGAGTATTGCCCTACGCAGGTGGTTCCGACGCAGACATCCGCCGTGGTGCAGGCGTTTTCGTCGCTGCAGGGACCCGCGCCAGGCAGAAGGCTGCATCCGAGGCCGAAGGCGCAGGAATCGTCGGTGCAGTCGTTGCCATCGGAGCAGTCCACCTCCTGTCCTCCGCCGCACAGTCCCGTCTCCTGACATGTGGTGGCCGTGGTGCAGACCTCGAAGTCATCGCACGTCGTCCCAGGCACGGGAGCGGGGACGCATTCTCCCGTAGTGGGAGCGCATTGGATGTCGTCGCAGGGATTTTCGTTCGCATTGGTGCATTTGGGCTCTCCGGAGCACGTCTCTCCAGCGCAGATCCCCGGGAGCGTGCACACGTCTCCATCGTCGCAGGCCGCCCCCTCGATGGGCTGGTGAAGACACTCGGGTCCTGCGGCCCCGTTCGTACAGGTGTCGAGGGTGCATTCTTTCGCGTCGTCGCAGTTGATGTCCAGGGTCGCCACGTGACAACCGGTGGCGGGATCCCAGAGCTCTCCAGCGTCGAGGTGAGCGCAATAGGTGTCTGCCGTGTTCACGCATTGACTCGCGGACGCGAGACACCACTGGTCCGCCACGTTTTTCTGAAAATGGCATCCCTGTTCGCCGTCGCAGGTGATGCCTGCGAGGATGCAGTCGATCGCGGGGAGACTGATTTCTTCCGCGCATTGCTCTTTCGTCTTGTCCACTCCGCCCGTGCAGAATCCGAGCGTCTCCTTTCCCGCGGGTCCGGTGGTCGGCGCGCCGACTGCGCAGGTCTGCTCCAGACTGCAGGGATCTCCGTTGCACGGCTCGCCGGGGATCCCCTGGGGACTGCAATGGGCGATTCGGCTCCCGAGCTCGGGGAACGCCGGATCGGGGATCCACTGGCAGGTCAGCGCGGTGCATGCGGCGCAGGAGGCGTCACATTCCTCGGGGAGGTTCGCTTCGCCACAGCTCACCGAGAGCGCGTTGTCGATGGCGCATTCGCCCGCGAAGCAGCCATGTCCCTGACAGGTGGCGCCGCTGGGCTCCTCTCCGTCGATCCAGCACGGCGCTCCGTCGGGCCGAGGGATGGACTGACAGCCGATGTCTCCGCCGACGCACACGAACTGATCGATGCACGCGAGTTCATCCAGGCCCTCGGTCAATGTCTCGCACTGCAGAGCGAGCTCCGAGGGTTCGGCCTCGCTCGTGTCGAGCTCTCCGTTCATGCAGATTGCGCCTGCAAAGCAATCTGTGGAGGCATGGGGCTCGTCGCCGTCTGGCAGCGCTTCCTCCGTGCATGCGCCGGTCTTGGCGTCGCATCCGGGCACGGTGCAGAGGTTCCCGTCGCTCTCATCGCAGGTGCGCAGAGTGAGGTCGGCACATTGCCCGAGGGAGTCACAGGCTCCGACAAGACAGCCCTCTTCGCAGAGTTCTCCTGTGTCCGCGAGGGTCTGGACGCAGGCGCCCTCGAGACAGAGGGATTGGAGGACACATGGATCGTTCGAAGGGCAGTCTTCGTCCTGGCGGCATTCTGATTCTTCGCCGTCGATTTCCTCGCCGTCGATTGTCTCGGCGCTGCTGTCCTCGACATCGAGTGATTCGCCGGCTTCGGAGACGTTTGTGGCGGTATCGCTGCAGCC
>CAVOCR010000187.1:0-5187 GCA_963694245.1 Myxococcota bacterium | reverse complement strand
CCAGCGGTCCCTGTTTGTGGATCAGTTCGAAGATCGACTGAAAGACGAGCTCAGCACGGAAGCGCTCCTGCCGATTGCGGAGGTGATGTTCGCGCCTCTTTCAGAAGCGATCGATCGCGACCTCGTGCATTGGAGAAGGTCGTCTTCGGCAGCGGAGGAATGGAGCGAGATCGAGAACTTCCTCCAGGAGCGTCCAGAGCTCATGAAGGCATTCCTTCAAGCGTTTCGAACGAATCCTGAACTCGAGGATGCTCCGTACTGAGAGCTCCCCTACTCGTCGCCGACTGCCGCCTGGGCTGCGGCGAGACGCGCGATGGGAATCCGGTAGGGGGAGCACGAAACATAGTCCAATCCCACTTGATGGCAGAAATGGATGGAGCTTGGGTCGCCCCCATGTTCGCCGCAGATCCCGAGCTTGATGTTCTTCCGGGTGCTCTGTCCCTTTTCCACCGCGATCCGCACGAGGTCCTGTACGCCCACATCCATGGAGACGAAGGGATCCCAGGGGAGGAGTCCCGCGTCGACGTAATGGGGGAGGAAGCGGCTGGAGTCATCCCGAGACAGGCCGAACGTTGTCTGGGTCAGATCGTTGGTTCCAAACGAGAAGAATTCCGCCACCTCGGCGATCTCGTGGGCTCTGACACACGCTCGCGGAAGCTCGATCATCGTCCCGACCAGATAGGGAACCTTCACGCCTCGCTCGGCGATGACCTCCTCGGCGACCCGTCGGGCAAGCTCTCCCTGGTTTTCCAGCTCCGCTCGAGTGCTCACGAGAGGAATCATGATCTCCGGCAGCGTGGGGATGCCTTCGGAGATGACCGTGCAGGCGGCCTCGATGATGGCGCGTACCTGCATCTCCGTGATCTCGGGATAGACGACGCCCAGACGACATCCCCGATGCCCCAGCATGGGATTGAACTCATGCAGTCGCTCCACTGACTTCGCAATGGCTGCGGGGTTCAATCCAAACTTGTCTGCGAGGATCTGCTGGTCCTCCGGCTCGTGAGGCAGGAATTCATGGAGGGGCGGATCCAGCGTTCGGATGGTGACGGGTCTTCCGTTCATGGCTCGGAAGATCCCTTCAAAATCGCCTCGTTGGTACGGAAGAAGCTTCCCCAGCGCGTCGCGGCGTTCCTCTGGGGTCTCGGCGAGAATCATCCGGCGCATGAATGGGAGCCGATTTTCTTCAAAGAACATGTGCTCTGTTCGGCACAGTCCGATCCCCTGGGCCCCCAGCGCCACCGCCAGTCGTGCCTGCTCGGGCGTGTCCGCGTTGGCGCGTACTTGAAGTCGTCGTGCGTTGTCAGCCCAACCCATGATTCGGGAGAACATCTGGTGAAGGGAGCCCCTTTCTTCCGTGGTGTTGTCCGTCAGGAGCGCTTCCATCACGGAAGAGGGCCGGGTCTCGATGGCACAGGCATAGACGTCGCCGGTGAATCCGTCGATGGAGATCGGGTCTCCTTCCTTTACGACGTGGTCTCCGCACTGCATCTGTCGCTTCTGGAGATCGATGTCCAGGCGGGTGAATCCCACGACGCACACGATCCCCATCTGTCGTCCGACGACCGCGGCATGGGAGGTCATTCCACCGCGTGCGGTGAGGACACCTGCGGAGAGGTGCATGCCCTGGATGTCTTCTGGAGAGGTTTCGGGGCGAATCAGGATGACGCTGCTTCCGCGGGTGACATGGTGCTGTGCCGCTTCTGCGCTGAAGACGGCGACTCCTGTGGCGGACCCCGGTCCTGCGGGAAGGCCTCTCCCAACGTAGTCCCCGCGCTCCTCGGCCGCTGCCTGTGAGGTGGGCTCAAACGCCGGCTGAAGGAAGATGTTGAGAGCCTCGGGATCCATCCGTGCGAGGGCCGTGCTTTCGTCGATGAGTCCTTCATCGACCATGTCCGATGCAATCCGGACTGCGGCCGCTCCGGTTCGTTTTCCGTTGCGCGTCTGGAGTAGAAAGAGGTGCCCATCCTGAATCGTGAACTCGATATCCTGCATGTCCCGGTAGTGCTCTTCGAGCCGGGTGCGCAGCGAGAGGAGCTCTGCATGGACTTCGGGCATCCGCTCGCGGAGCCGCTCGATGGGCTCGGGGGTTCGAATCCCCGCGACGACGTCCTCGCCTTGTGCGTTCATGAGGAACTCGCCATAGAATTCGTTGGCTCCGGTGGAAGGGTCCCGTGTGAAGCATACGCCTGTTCCGGAGGTCTCTCCGAGGTTGCCAAAGCACATCGCCTGCACGTTGGCGGCCGTACCCCAGTCGTCGGAAAATCGATAGATTCGACGATATTGAATCGCCCGGTCGTTGTCCCAGGAACCGAACACCGCCGCGATCGCTCCCCAGAGCTGTTCGTGGGGATCCTGGGGGAAGGGGTTTCCGGTACGCTCGAGGATCAGGTGTTCCTGCCGGGTGCAGATCCGGTCCAGCGCGGATTCTGTGAGGTCGGCGTCGATGTCGACTCCTTCGACCGCTTTTTCCTCCTCGAGGATGGCCTCAAAGGGGTTGTGCAACTCCGCGTGGGAGGCCTTGATGCCCATCACGACGTCTCCGTACATCTGGAGCAGACGTCGGTAGCAGTCCAGAGCGAAGCGGCGGCTCCCCGCGCGCCGGCCGAGGCCTTCCAGGGTCTCCCGATTCAGTCCGAGATTGAGGATCGTGTCCATCATTCCGGGCATCGACACCCGTGCTCCCGAACGCACCGATACAAGGAGAGGGCGCTCGGGATCTCCCATGCGACAATCCATGGCCTCTTCCAGCCATTGTAGTGAGACCCCGACCTGTTGACGCACCGCCTCCGTGAAGCCCTGTTCCCGACCGTAGGAAATGCAGCTCTCTGTCGTGAGGGTGAATCCGGGCGGCACGGGCATGCCGATGCGACTCATCTCCGCGAGTCCAGCACCTTTGCCGCCGAGAAGGTTTTTCATCGAGCCGTCACCTTCCGTGCTCTCGGCTCCAAAACGATAGACGAACTGGGTCATGGGGGGGCCTCATCCGCGGGTTCTGGGGTTGCCAATGCGAATCGCGGGGGAGCATACCGCTGGAATCCCTGTACGGGCAATGCGCGCCGTCTTGTTTGACCCCCGGTCATGGCAACCGCTACTCTCGGCTCCGGACAGAAACACGGATGAAGAGGCGACGTCTCGTCTGAAAACACGGAGAGTCTTCCATGAACGAATGGATCGTCCTCGGGATCGGAGCCGCTTGTCTGGCCTCATGTGTCGGGATTTACAATGGTCTCGTCACGGCGCGAAATCGGTTCAAGAATGGCTTCGCTCAGATCGATGTGCAGCTCAAGCGAAGGTACGATTTGATCCCGGGACTTCTCGAGACCGCGCGGGCGTATCTCACGCATGAGAGCGAGACGCTCGAGAACGTGGTCAATGCTCGGAACGGAGCCATGGCGGCGGCGAAGGCAGCGGGTCTGAACCCGGGCGATCCGGAGAGCATGAAGGCCCTGGGAAGCGCCGAGGCGCTTCTCGGCGGGGCGTTGGGCAAATTGTCGGTGGTGATGGAGGCCTATCCGGATCTGAAGGGCAATGAGACGATGGAGCAGTTCATGGAGGAGTTGACCTCCACGGAGAATCGCATCGCGTTTTCACGCCAGGAATTCAACGATCACATCATGCGCTACAACATCGCACGCGAGAAGTTTCCCAACACGATCGTGGCGTCGATGTTCAACTTCGTTCGCGCCGATCAGTTGCAGATTGAATTCGCAGAGGGGGGGCGGGACGCTCCTCAGATCTCTTTCTAGGGCTGGGCGCCCGGCGTGATGGGATGGCCTTTCTCGACCCAGTCGTCGTAGCCCTCGTTGAGCACCTTCACGTGTGAGAAGCCATCGGCTTCGAGGGCATCTGCGACGACTCCCGACTCTGCGTGTGGACACGCACAATACGCGACAATCCAGCGGTCCTTCGGGAGCTGTCCGAGGTAGTTCTCCACCTCGAAGAACGGCACGGAGACCGCGCCGGAGATATGACCGAGGACGTAGTCGGAGGGGGGACGGGCGTCTGCGAGGACCATCGCAGCTCCCTCTTCGTATGCCGCTGCCAGTTCTTCCGTCGAGATGTAGCGGCCCTCCAGGGGAAAGGTGGGCTCGGGCCCCTCGGGATTCAGCAGCGGCGCTTCCAGGGTCTTGGAGGGCAGCTCGGTGGGAGGCGCGGCGACGTCGACCTGCCAGCTTCGAATGAGGACCACGAGGTCGTCGATCTGCTGGTACGTCAACTGATTTCCGTAGGGTTGCATGGGCGTCTGGCTGCGCCCATGTTCGATCGCTTCTCGCAGGAATCCGTCGTTCGCGGTGGCGAGAAACACGGGATTGGAGAGGCTCATGTAGGTGCCGCCGTTGCCGTCTGGCCCATGGCACGTCAGGCAATACACGTCGTAGATGTCTTGTCCACGGTCGACCTCTCCATCGACCACGATGGCGTCCGTTTGAACGGGCTCACGGGTTTCCCAGGCGCGAATGTGAGCGACCATGGCATCCAGGTCGTCGTCGGAGAGGGGCCCCCCCCATTCCACACCCCATGCGGACATGGGTGTGCCGGGGCGTCCCTGGCGAATCGCCGCTCGGAGAAAGGCGTCGTCTGCGACCGCCAGGAAATCCGGGTTGTTCAGTGCGTTGGCATTGTCAGCAGCGTAGCCTTCTCCCTGAGGTCCATGGCAGAGGGCGCAGTAGGCACCATAGAGGGCTTCTCCCTGAGCGGCTTCGGGAGGAGGTTCGGCTCCGCAGGCGAGAAGAGTCGTCATGCAGAGGGCGGCGAGAGCGCCAGCGCGGATCATTCAGCCTCCAGAACCGCGAGCAGGCTGTTTTTCACATGCGTGTATCCGGCCTCGGTGCTCAGGTTGATTGAACTCTCTCCTGCATTCGGTAGATACGCGGCGAGGTTCCCGTCTCTGTCGTAGATGTAGAAGTCGTCCTTGTTCCCGTTGTGCAGTTCCCAGACTCCCTCCTCCACCGTGTCCTGGAGGAGGGGGAAGGCGCAGCGTGCGCTGAGTTTGTCCTGGGTGCTCTCCGCGGCGATCTTGTTCACGGAGAGGAAGTAGACCTCATGGCCACTCGCCGTCAGTTCCAGTCGCATTTTCTCCAATTTCCCAGCCTGGGTTTGACAGTAGCCTCACCAGGAGGCGAAGAGCGCCACGAAGGTGACCGTTCCGGTATACGTCGACAAGCCGTAGACCTGTTCGTGGCC
>CAVOCR010000186.1:0-5197 GCA_963694245.1 Myxococcota bacterium | reverse complement strand
CAACACGACGAGCCTCTCCAAGATCGCGCTCCCCAATCTGAAGTCCATCGATGGGGCCATCACGATCACGGGGAACGATTCGCTCGCGGAGCTGCTCACTCCAGCGCTTGCCGGGAGCACGGGGGAAGTGCTGATTCAGGACAACCCGGTCCTCCCCCAATGCCTCGCGCTCGCGATCCTCACCCAGATTCAATCGCCTCTCGCGACCATCAATGGCAACTGTGCGGATTGCGCCCCCTGCGAATGAGGCGCTAGAGAGTCAGAATCTCGAGATTCTGACCGGCCGGATAGCCATAGCTCACGTACAGACTCCATCCGTACACGATCGCCCCCACTGGCTCCGATGAACTGACCCGATGCACGCCGGGATCCAGGGGCATGCGGGCGACCTTGAAGAAGCCGTTTCCGAGTGGATCGAAGAGATCCTCCGGCATCGCCTTTCCATTCAAGAAGACCGTCACATGGGACGGTGCCGAAATGTTCACGAAGTTCTCGTCATACTGTTCCGGGATCATGAGGACGTAATCGGAACGAAACTGCTCATAGGGAACCGACAGGATGTAGGCAGGGTCTCCAATCAACGCATCACTGTCCTCCTGGACCACATTCGGGCAGGAGGCATGGGTGTCGCATTTGATGTACTGACCATGCTCGAAATACCATGCGCAGAAATTCCCCGAGCCCAGAAGCGACTGGTCAAACCACTCGCAGGTGTCGTTGTTGGGATCCGGCGCGTTCTGACTCGCGAGGAACTGCCCCACCAGAATCGGCTTGTCCGCCTCGATCAAAAAGTCCTCGGCGCTGGAGAATTCAACCCACTCTCCAGCCCCCAGCGAACCGATCGGGTGTTGATGGGGCACAGTGCTCACATGCGTGTTGGGATACACGGCGAGGATGCGCCAGACATCTTTCGCGG
The DNA here is from genome assembly GCA_963694245.1 of Myxococcota bacterium. Lineage (GTDB taxonomy): Bacteria > Myxococcota_A > UBA9042 > JABWCM01 > JABWCM01 > CAVOCR01. The sequence goes on along the minus strand of CAVOCR010000186.1, from coordinate 4,281 downwards.
CGCCACGGGAGAACGTGTGCGTCGCCAGATGACGCGAGCCCCATGTCGTGACCGGTGGAATCTGCTGCTCGATGTGATCCGCACAGCACGTCACAGGGCAATCGGCAGGACTCTCGCAGACCCAGCCCGTCGCGTCACACACCCCTTCCGTGCAACCCTCCGTCGTCGGTACGTTGACCGCTTCGACCCCCGCAAACACCGCCACGCGCTTGTCCGCCTGGATGATGGTTCCAGTCAAATCATCGCCAATGGCCTTCGTTTCCAGGCTCAGGAGCTCTCCACGCTTCAGATGAAAGGCGGGTGAGACCTCTCCTCCGGGAAGCTCAGGGATGCTCTCGTCCGCGCTCGCTGCGGTCGTCACGGAAGGAGTGACGACCACTTTGGTGTCGCCATCCTCCGAGGCCACCACCGTCACGAATCCGGGACGATTCGCCTGGCTCTGAGCCCGCGTCATCACCAGGTAGTCGCCACCGAGAGCATTGGAGGGCAGGAGCATGGACGCGTCGTTCGAAAACACCGCGACGTTGTCGAGGGGATTGAACTGAAAGGCCGTGATGGGGGAATTGCTCACCACGCCATAGGCGAGGGCGCCCTGCACCGTGCCTTCGACATTCAGGGGAGGGAGCAGAAATGTACGAAGTTGAAGCGCAGGAACCTTGAGCTCTTCGAGCACCACCTCTCCATGAAGCACCTTCACCGTCGCCACATGATCTTCGAGAGGATTCGACACGATCACGGCGAAAGGAGCATTCTGGGCATCCAGCATCTCGCCGTTCTCGCCCTCCTCAATCGCATTGCCGAGGTCCACCGCCCAGTATTCACAACCAATGCTCGTGTTGAACTTGAGATTCACGGCACAGTTGTCGGCGCAATGCCCATCATGGCACACCAGCCCCGTCTGCTCCGTCCTGCAGTCCTCCTTGAACGCACTCGTTCCTCCAGAGTGATCGCAACCATGGACATCTCCCTGATGGCAGAAGTCCTTGTTCGGGACACAGAGCAGACAAATTCCATTCAGACAGATCTGCTCTTCACCACAATCGAGACCGGGCTCCCAGTCTCCGTCCTCAGTGCACTCGAGAACCCTCTTTCCATCGCATGTCTTCGTATTGGGAAGGCAGGCCTCGCAATGATCGAGAACACACGGACCCTCACAATCATACTCCGTGTACTTCGTCCCCAGCTCATTGCAGACGTGCAGAACATTTCCGGGTTGGCAGATCGATGAGTTCGGAGTGCACACCACTTCTGCACACTCCCCATGAACGCATAGATCACCCAACGAGCCACAATGCCAGTCCTTCGTGCACTGCACGCAGCTCGCCGACTCATGATCACAATGCGGGAAATAACCGGAGCAATAATTGCCACAGGGATCCGGCGGTGCGGTATCCACCTCTTCCACATCCGCCGGTGGAGGTGTGCCCAGACGCGCATCACATCCCACGGAGAGCAGGCAGAGGGCGAGCAGAAGAAAGACAAAACGAAACACCATCAAGACACTCTCAGCAGTCGAAGCCCGGGGATTGCGTTGTTCTGCCGCAAGTATGCGGTCGCAGTCCACGGATCGTCAATTTGAGTCGATCGGGGGAAGCATGCTGAGCAGAAACGCCTCGCTCTTCAACGGAGAGCCCACCAGCTCCATCGTCGACTCATTCAGCACCATTCCTGCAACCCGTAGAGTTGCCGCAGTCACACCGGGACCGGGGTCATGCCCCCGAACCACTCTACCGACGGCCTGAAGAGCCCGTACGGTCCCCGGAGCCATCCGCTCAACCCGACCCATCCGGGATGCGCAGGCATCGCAATGGAGCGCGCTCTCCGGAACAGACCGCCACACCGTCTCCGAGAGCGCTATCGGATGTCCACAGGAGCAGCGCTCGAAATCTGCGAGCACTCCACGGCGCTCCAGAAGCGCAGCCTGACCGAGCCGCAGGATCCATTCTTCGCCGCCCATCTCCACCGTAGTGAGGCGCTCGAGCAATGCCATGAAGGCGCGATATGAAACGGGATCCCGCTCTCCGACGGCGGCTGTCCGAAGCGCAACTTCTCCGAGATAACTCGCGACAGCGAAGCGGACGAGGTCTGTCTGAAGTTCAGGAAACGAGTGACGCGTACTTGCACTCCGAAGGCCATGAAGCGTCGTCGCTTCCTTGTAATCGAGGGTCATCAGGGCGCACGTGAAGAGCTGAAGGTGGCCCCCGAATCGCTTGAAGCTCTTCCGTGCTCCCCGTGCGATCAGGTCCATGCGCCCGTGATCCGGCGTCAGAACACTGATGATTCGGTCATGATCCCGATAGTCCATGGTTCGGAGAACACAGCCTTCGACCTCGATCACCGCCACGGACTCACCCCCCGGATATCCAGCGAACCCACGCGGAGACCGCCACCATTCCCAGTGCAACCGAGAGCACATGGGTCAACGCCTTGACCACGGGATGGGTGGCAATGATGGGGTCGGTCCGAAGACGCATCAATCCCAGAGGGAGCAGCGTTCCGACCAGACTCCCCACTCCCATTGAGCAGAACGTGAAGATCGCGATCATGACTCCAGCTTCCGAGGACTCGAGTCCGAACCCAAATCCCAGCGCAATGACCGAATAGAGTGTGGCAAGGAGGAGACCCACTCGTATCTCGCGCAAGACCTGCCGGCTCAGCCATCGGCCCCCGAGCACCCCGGTCGAGAGACCGCGAATGACGAACGAAGAAGACTGAACCGCGGAGGTGGCCGCCAGTCCCAGCACAAGCGGAAACACGAGAACCAAAAGCACCTTCTCTCGCAGCAGATCGATGTAGCCCGAAAGAATCGCAAAGCAGAAAGCGCCCCCAAGGAAGAGCATCGAAAGCGAGGGCACACGATCGAGAACGCGCCGACGAATGGAACGGACCTCTTCCAGATCCTCTCCCGAACCCGCCAGCTTGAGTATGTCCTCCGTGGCCTCTTCACGAATGACATCGATCACGTCATCGATGGTCACGATTCCGATGAGGACATTGCTCTCATCCACCACGGGAATTGCGAGGTAATTATAGCGTCCAACGATACGAGCAACCTCTTCCTGGTCCGTGTCCGGGCGGACACGCAGCACGTTCGGCTCCATGAGGCTGCGAAGGGAGGTTGTGGGTGAGGCCGTGACCAGCTGGCGCATGGAAACGACGCCGACAAGATGACCAAATTCGTTGATCGTGTAGACATAGAAGGCCATGTCGACGTGACCACTGCTCCGAATCACCCGCACGGCCTCTTCGACCCGCACGTCCTCCTCGAGGCAGAGATAGTCGGTCACCATGATGCCGCCCGCGGTATCGGGGGCGTAACCCATCAGGCCCTCCACCTCGATGGATTCTTCCGCCTGAAGTTCGGCAAGAATCGCCGACGAGAGCTCCTCCTCGAGATGCCCGAGAAGATCTGCGGCTTCATCCGCTCCCATCTCCGCCACGAGTCGAGCGACGTCTTCCCGTTTCATGCGCGTGACAATCCGTGACTGAATGTCTGGATCCAGCTCGCCCATCAACTCGGCCCGCTCATCGAGTCCTGCGACCAGATTGAAGACCTCGCGGGTTTCCGTTCCCGAAAGAGAACGAAACACAAGCGCCAGATCCGCGGCATGGGTCTTCCCAAGCAGACGGCGCAGATTGGCATCTGCACCCGTTTGCATGAGCTTCTGGACTGTCTCGATAAGGATGCGGGTTTTCGCGCTCTGCATCGACCAGCCTCCGACTTGCGCGCCGGGGGTGGCTGGACCCACCTGGCGCGGTGACTAGGGGCGCTCGTCAGCAGCGGCAGAGGAAAGAACATCCCCCGTGCTCACGGGTGCCTCCTCGGTCGCGGCGATCTGTTCAGAAGGTTCGGTACGCAGCACCCCAATGAGCGCCGCAAGAAACATCACGGACGCAACCACAAGAACAGCCCCCTGCGCCAATGAGAGACGATCCTCCGTCCATTCATACGCCCGATCCAGCAACGTGGGGTGCGGAGACAACGCCTCCGGTGCATTCGCTCGGTCCAGGGCCAGAACGTGACGCTGATACGCAAGAAGCGGGCCGGAGGAATCCTCCCCCAATGCCTCACAATACGCCCGAATGAATCCCTGAACATAGAGAGGGGCAGGAAGGGAGGCGAAGTCATCTGCCTCCAGAAGCGTAAGAGTCCCATGGGGAATCCGGGTCACTGCAGCCAGATCGCGCACACTCCGTCCCTGACGGAGACGCAATGCCTGAAGTGTCTTGCCAATCTGCATGAATTCCCTCGTGATGAACTTGGCCGAAGTAGCATCCGCC
>CAVOCR010000185.1:0-5199 GCA_963694245.1 Myxococcota bacterium | reverse complement strand
CGCGCCCAGCCGGGTGAGAAACATCTTCATCTGCTGACGCGTGGTGTTCTGGGCTTCGTCCAGGATGACAAAGGCATTGTTCAAGGTCCGTCCCCGCATGAACGCGAGGGGCGCAACTTCAATCGTTCCATCGGCCACCAGCCGGTAGGCCCGATCCACATCCATCATGTCGTGGAGAGCATCGTGGAGCGGTCGAAGATACGGGTCCACCTTCTCCATCATGTCACCCGGAAGAAACCCGAGTTTCTCTCCCGCTTCGACCGCGGGACGGGCGAGGATGATGCGCTCCACCTCGCGCGCCTGGAGAGCCGACACCGCCATCGCCATCGCGAGGTAGGTTTTCCCGGTCCCGGCGGGTCCCACACCAAAGACAATGTCCATGCTGCGAATGGCGTCGATGTAGAGCTTCTGTCGAACACTCCGGGGAACGATCTTTCGCCCCTTTGCTGGCACCGCGATCGTATCCAGGAAAATCGAATCGAGACGAGCCCCCTGGTCCCGACTCAGCATCTCCACCCCCCGAACCGTGTCCACGGCGTAGAGTGGGAATCCCCGTTTGACGATCTTGTAGAATTGCGCCAGAGCGCGCTCGACCAGCTGGACGGTGAACTCCTCTCCCTCGACATGCACCGTGGTGCCACGAGTGGAGAGTTGGACTCCCAGGGTCTCCTCCATGGCCCGTAGATTCTCATCATTGGGTCCGCAAAGAGCCGTGAAGAGAGAGGCATCCTCAAATGCAACGTGGCGGGATATCAGAGCGCGCTTCTTCAAGAACTCCTCACGTAAATCATGGCCGCGGGTCCAATTTCCCGGGGGCTCTCTTCAAATCATAGCGTTGCGCCCGATCGATTGCACGGTACTCCCACTCCATGCCAGCGACAGCGGTCAAGTCATCCGTGTGAAGAAGCGAGCGCTGTACCAGTTCCCGGAGCAAGACTGGATACGCCCCGTGGACCAGGTGATGATTGCGAAGCGCCGTGCGAATCCGGAAATGCGTGACGGACTGGGAATGGAAGGAGACGATATGGATCTGCGCGACCGGACGCCCAATGCCCAGCGTCATCGTCCCCACGATGAGCCCCGCCACCATGGCCCCCATCAACGCCGAGAAGAACATCCCGAACACGACGCCCAGCACCCGAGGCGTACCGTCCTTCTCCCCCTCCCCCTCGCGCTCAAGGAGTTGGATGAATCCATGACCATCCAATCGGTAGAGTGCCAGCGTCGCTTCATAGATGCCGAGGCCTGTGACCAGCCCCAGCTCTTCCACCGTGCGTACCCCATTCACGTGGTAGTAGACGATCTGCTCATTGGGCGTGATCACCGCGGCCTCTTCGCCCCCCGGGCTCTCCGGCGCTTGTCCCACGGTCGTGAAACGTCCGAGCACCTCATCCGCTGAACCCGGCAAACGCACAAAAACAGACCGGGGTCCCGACACCCGTGAACGAAGCAACGGGATCATCTTCTGGCGGCGCTCAGCCTCCTCCACGAGATTCCCCACCTGAAGGGGGACATCCAGAATCAGAGGAGGAGACTCCTTCCGAAACGTGGCCATGACTCCGATCCGTGCGAAGAGATCCAGGATGTGCTCCCGAGCATCCGTCATCCGCACGATTTGAATCGCCTCATGCGTCAGGGAGTGATCACGCACGAGGATTTCATCCAGGGTCGACCCGGACTTCCGAGCCCTTTTCAACGCCTTCTGGAGACTTCTCTCCTCGATGAAGCCCATGCCGACGAGCAGGCGCTCCAGAAATCGCTGGCCCTCACCGGGAAGCGTGACGCCCCGAATGGTCCCCTGGGACAGGCTCAACTCCCAGACAGTCCCCTCCCCCTCGACGCGCAGGACTCCCGTTCGAGCCTCCGCCGCCATCTTCCGCAGGACCGCCGCGAAGCTCCACTTCACGCCATCCTGCTCCCCGGGAGTGAAATCTTCGAAATCCATGGCGAACTAACCTCGCTCCGGAATGCGCCACGCACCCCATTGCGCAAACATGTAGACGACCCCGAGGAACCCTCCACAGAGGATGACTCTCCCTGTCTCCGGGATGATCGACATGTGAAGTCCACCTTCCATGAGAGCAGGAGGCGTCAGGGCCAGAATGACGAGCCCCAGAAAGGCCACGAACCAAAACGCGCCCCGAAGCGCCCGCCCCCGAAGGAGATGCCCAGCACCCGGCAAAGCACACGAGACCAGACGCGTCCAGGTCCGTCGTCGCTGACGCGCCACGCGGATGCGTCGATTCCGGAGCCATGCATGACGGGGATCGTTGTGTGTGCCACGCAATCGCTCGAGCAGACAGACTTCACAAATCTCCACACCTTCCAGTTCCGGATGCTCCTTCGCACTGGTGACACGCCCACAGCGTTCACACGACCAGCACATGGCGTGGATGCGCCACATGCCAAGGAGAAGGACCGCCAACGCAAACCAGACCCCCGCAATCACAGGCGTCGCATCGATCGAGAGGATGCCGAGCAGAAGCGGACCTGCCGGGAGCCCCGACTGCACCCCCGAGTCCAGATTCATCCAGGAGATGCCATCCAGGAGACGGACCGCATCAAATCGGGGCGTCAGGAGACGGCGAGCGGGGTTGAACCCGGACGGACAACTTCCCAGGGGACGCTCAGGAACCACCTCTCGCTCGAATTCCATCAGCCGGCCATCATCCAGGCTCAGCGCACGCGCATAGAGCGCATGAGCCTCCTCGGAGGAACCCTGACTCCGTGCGAGAACGCTCGCGTTGTACAAGGCCTCCAGATGCTCGGGGTCACGCTCCAGAGCCTTTTCATACCAGAGCTTTGCACTCTCCAGTCTCTCCCGTGCCGCACCCGGGTCCATCGCACACAGTTCCCCCGCAGTTGCAAACTGGTGGTTGGCATGGAGAACCGCGGCACCGGGCACCACAGCGGCCATCTGCGCTCCACGAGCAACATGGAGTTCCGCCCGATTCAGAGCCGCCTGGTCGCTCCGACCGGACCAGTGATGGTAATGCGCCAGCGCCAGGAGCGCCCCGGGGTGTTCACCAGACGTCGCGACCTCTGTCAACTGAGCGAGTTCCTCCTCTCCGCACGGGGAGACCGCACAGATGGACGCGGCTCCAGTCCACCCCGCAGGAACACTGCGGAGCTGTGTGATCATGGCCTGTGTCCACGGAAGCGCCGCAACCCCCAGGACCAGCAGGGCCGCGAGAATTCGCTCAGTGCGTCCCATGTAGGCATGAAACACGAGCATCCAGGCGAGAACGCTCGGAATCAGCCCGAGCCCCATCACGATGGGTGCGATCAGCACGATGGTGACGAACAGAACCACCTGCGTGAGATGCAGTCCCCGGGGAAGGCGCACGCGGAGATCCATCGCCACGTGACGCGTGTACCGAAGAGCAATCCCAAGAGAAAACATCAGGAGGAGCAGAAGCAGACATGCCTGCAGGGTGCTGAGCAATTCCTCCTGTGCGATCACGCGGGACGGAACATGCTTCCAGAGAGCCCGAAATCCAGCGGCCAGATCCGTGACGACGACGCTCCAGGGACTTCCCGCCACGAAGACACCGGCCCAGGCCGCGGCAAAATGCCCATCGGGAAGGTCCGGAGCCAGCTCCATGGCGGTCCGCGCAAGGGCCAGACCGCTTGCACCATCCCCCGTGGACATCGCCCGCCACGCGGCGCCAGCGACGACCCGTGCCGGACCCGGAAGACTCGGAATCCCCCCATCGATCTGCGCGCTCCGCACCGCCGACAGAAACCCGGACGCCCCCTGAAACCCATCCCCCATGAGCAGGGTTCGGGCAGTCTCCCAGCGCTGTTGAACCAATCGGAGCGAAGGATCCGCGAGAGGCGGACCCACTCCGGCCCCCTTGACCACCTTCCCCGTGTCGGGAAATCGGGCAATCCACGCCTTGCGCTCCCCCGCCTGAACATCAAGCAGGTGAACGGCCTGTGTTCCCGTATCGGAGCGCACCACTGCGAGGCGATGCCGCCCCCCGGAGAGATAGAGCATCGCAGGGGTCACGAGATCGTCATCCGCTCCAACGGGGCGGCCATCCACGAGAATCTGAGCGCCCGGGGGATCACTCGCCAACTGGAGCATCCCGTATTGACGACCCGCCCGCACGTGCAGATCCGACCGGGTCTGCTCAATCAATTGATGGCGTGTTCGCCACTTCTGCCCTGCATACTCCAAATGGGGAGCCGCGGAAGAGAGATAGCGATCATAATATTCAATCGCTGAAGGAAGATCCCCCATCATCTCGTAGGTGAGCGCAATCGCCACCTGGATCTGCCAGACATCCGCATCCTCTGTTCGAAACAGGGGGATGGCCCGCTTGAAATCCACCAGCGCACCCGCGTGATCACCCGTCTCCAGAGAGGCCCGGGCCCGCTCATACAGGGTCTGCGCCTCTCCCGACATCGCGTGTGCCGTCATGGGATGCGCCAGGAAAAAACCCAGCACCCATGCCGCGATCACTCCACGTAGGATGGAACGGACACGATAAGGGGCGCAAACACGGACGATGACAGCCTCCTGACAGGCCAAGGAACCCATGGGTCCACGCTGCGGACCCATCCACCAACGAAGAGCATTCAAGTTCCCTATTCAAACAAAGGCCCACGCCTTCGCGCAAGGGGGCACGTCCCCTTGATGAAACAACGTCCCGCACGCATGCTGGAAAAGAAAGACTGAGAGACGTTTCAATGACACGAAAGACCCTTGTTGCCATGTGTCTGCTGACGCTGAGCCCCGTGTTCAGCGCGCAGGCCACGACTCCCGCTGAATCCGCACTCCTCGATCTGGCCGAGACCGCCACCGAGACGGCGGTGCGCATCCGGGGCCTTCCACCGATCCATCCGGTGACCACTCGCATCACGACAAAGCAGGAAGTGGAAGACTATGTGGTCACGCGTCTCGACACGACCGGCATGAGTCAGGAGCTCGACGTGACTGCCGGAACCCTCATCCATTTTGGAGCGCTTCCTCCAGGAACGGATCTCCCGAGCGTGATCCGACAAGTCCTTCGAGAGCAGGTCGCGGGATATTATGACTGGCTGGAAAAGACGCTCTTCATCGCAGACTGGCTCCCGAAGATGCTTCAATTGCCAACACTCATTCATGAAGTCACCCACGCGCTGCAGGATCAACATCACGATCTGGGACGTTTCATGGTCCCCAACCCCGGATTCACCGAAGCCTCGACAGCG
>CAVOCR010000184.1:0-5207 GCA_963694245.1 Myxococcota bacterium | reverse complement strand
CGTCGTGTGGGACACACGGGCGTCGCATCCCAGGAGGAGCAGGGCGGAGACGAGGAGGAGACGGGCTGTGTTCTCGATCATGAGTCCTCTCCTATCAGCGCGGCGTGTGCGGCTGCAAGTCGACATGCCGGAACACGCCAGGGGGAACAGCTGACATAGTCGAATCCGGCTTCCGCGCAGAAGAGAACCGTGTCGGGATTGTCTGCATGGACCCCGCAGAGGCCCACCACGAGGTCGGGTTGATGTGCGCGCCCCCGCTTCACTCCAGAGGCCACAAAATGCCGCACGGCTGGGTCCAGGCTCGTGAAGGGATCATCATCCAGGATGCCCAGGTCCACATAGAGCGGGAGGAAGCGACTGGCATCGTCCCGGCTCACGCCGAGAACCGTCTGGGTGAGATCGTTCGTTCCGAACGTGAAGAAATCGGCGTGGCGCGCCAGCTCGCCGGCCTCGAGGACGGCGCGGGGGAGTTCGATCATCGTTCCGATGCGGATGTCGAGTTCGACGCCTTGTGCCTCCATCGTCTTCCGAGCGGTGCTGGTCACGATCAGGCGGAGAAGCTCCAGTTCGCGTGGAGCGCTGACCAGGGGGAGGAGGATCTCCGGGATGATCGCGTGTCCCTGTTCGAGGTGGACTTCGCAGGCCGCGTTGATGATGGACTGGACCTGCGCCTCGTAAATCTCGGGATAGCTGATTCCCAGACGGCATCCCCGATGTCCGAGCATGGGGTTCACCTCCCGGAGGCGCTCACTTCGGTCCTGAAGAACCTCGACAGGGACATTGGTGCGATCTGCCACCGCCTGCAACTCCGCTTGATTGTGTGGCAGGAAGACGTGAAGCGGGGGATCGAGCAAACGCATGGTGACCGGCAGGCCTTCCATGGCCTCAAAGATGGATTTGAAGTCTCCGGTCTGCATTTCGATGATGTCCTTGAGGGCGTTCCTGCGCTCCTCCTCGTCCCGGGCGAGGATCATCTCATGGACCGCTGATGCCCGCTCCGGTGCAAAGAACATGTGTTCGGTACGGCATAGCCCGATTCCCTCCGCTCCGAAATTGCGGGCGAGACGCGCCTCTCGCGCCGTGTGCGCGTTGGCTCGAATGGTGAGGGTGGCCACGTCTCCAACCCATTCCATGAGGGTCGTGAAATGCGGTCCGAGATCGGGATCCATGCGGTCGACTCGGCCCAGAATCACCTCTCCGGTGCTTCCATCGATGGACAACGTGTCCCCTTTTTTGATCACGTTCCCGGGCAGATGGATTTCTTCTTCATGCAATCGAACGTCGAAGTCCCGGCAACCGACGACGCAGCATCGGCCCATGCCGCGAGCCACCACGGCGGCATGCGAGGTCATTCCTCCGCGCATCGTCACGACGGCTGCCGCCTTTCGCATGCCTTGAATGTCGTCTGGACTGGTCTCGATACGGACCATGACGGCTGGATTTCCCCGCGCCGCATATTCCAACGCCGTCGCAGAGTCGAAGACCACGGGTCCCACCTGGGCACCTGGTGAGGCCGGGAGTCCCCGGGCTATCACGCGCCCTGAACGCCGCGCTTCCTCGAGGGATTCTGGCGAAAATCGAGGGAGAAGCAGCTGATCGAGTTGATGGGGATCAATTCGCCGGAGCGCTTCCTTCCGGGTGATGCGTCCTTCTTCGACCATTTCGACGGCGATGCGAAGTGCCGCTCGCGCGGAGCGTTTTCCGGTCCGGGTCTGCAGCATCCAGAGCTTTTCGTTCTCAATGGTGAACTCGATGTCCTGCAGATCGCCGAAATGGGACTCCAGACGATGCACGATGTCTTTCAATTGCGTGTGGACGCTTGGGAGCGCCGATTCGAGACTGGGGGGATCCCCCTCGACGCGATCCGCTTCGCTGATGGCGTGGGGGGTCCGCATGCCCGCGACGACATCCTCTCCCTGGGCATTGAGGAGGTACTCGCCGTAGAGGTGCTTTTCGCCTGTGCTCGGATCCCGGGTCAGCGCCACTCCCGTTCCGCTCGTCATCCCCAGGTTCCCGAACACCATGGTCTGCACGGTGACAGCGGTCCCGAGGTCCGGGGAAATGGAGTAGAGCTGGCGGTACTCATTGGCGCGTTTGTTGTTCCAGCTCGCGAACACCGCCCCGATGGCTCCCATGAGCTGCTCCCGAGGATCTTCGGGGAAGGCGACGCCGGCTCGTTGCAGGATCGTGTGCTTGTACAAGCCGACCAGTTCCTGCAGATGCTCCGCAGCGAGCTCACCATCCTCGTAGATTCCCTCCCGCTGCTTCACCCGTTCGTGGAGCTGATCGAGCGCGTCGGCTCGCATCCCGATGACGACATGGGCATACATTTGAATGAAGCGGCGGTAGCAGTCCCATGCGAAGCGGGGGTTGTCCGTCTGATCCGCCAGAGCCTGCACGGTCGCGTCGTTCAGACCCAGATTGAGGACCGTGTCCATCATCCCTGGCATGGTGACAGGAGCGCCGGAACGCACGGAGAGGAGGAGGGGGCTCTGGGAATCGCCCAGGGATTGCCCACTGGCCTTCTCCAGACCCTCCAGGGCCATCAATACCTGCTCCCGGAGGGATGCGGGGAGAGTGTGTTCGGAGGCGTAGTAGGTCTTGCACGCCTCTGTTGTGAGGATGAATCCCGGGGGGACGGGGAGGCCCAGTCGGGTCATTTCGACCAGGTTTGCGCCCTTGCTGCCGAGGCTGGGTGCTCCTAGCGTCGAATCCGGCGTGATGTCGGTGGTAAAGAGGTGAACGTGTTGGGGGGTGGCCATGAACGCTCTAGTGGCACGTTCGGGCACGCAGCCCGAGGGTTCGCGCCATACTGGCAGGGGCTGTGAGGCCGGTCAACCCTGCTTCACCCCTGCAGGGGAGTCGGGCAGTGCGACCATCGTGATCCCGGCGTCATTGAAGGCGCTGCGGATGGCGACGATCGCTTCACTTCGGGCGATCCGGTAGTCGTGTTCCTTCTGGAAATCGATCCAGCAATAGATCGAAAACGCCATTCCATTCCCCGTGAAGCGGTTCCAGTAGAACTCCACTTCCCGGTCGGGATCGCGAAGGGAGAGACGGGAGACTGCCACAATTCCCGCTTCCCGTGCCGCCGGTGCATCCGTCTCGAGGGCAACCGCCCCTTCGATGTGGACCCGCCGTTTTCCCAGTTGGGTGTAGTTCACGAGGGGCGCCTGAAAGATGCGCTTGTTGGGGATGCGAACGGAGGTTCCCTCAAACGTGCGGAGCTCCGTGGTCCGGAGATTCATCTCGCTCGCCGTCCCCATGATCCCGTTGGTTTCAATGAGGTCCCCCACTTGAAAGGGCTGTCGGACGGTGATGAGGAGTCCTGCGAAGAACGAGGAGGCGATGTCCTGGAACGCGAACGCCACGGCGAGAAGAAGGACGCCGAGGCCCATCAACAAGGAGGTCACCGCCTGATCCAGATTCAAGATGGCGAGAACGACGAAGAGCCCGAGCGCCACGACAAGCGCATGGCTGAGCGAGCGGAGGCTCTTCACCAGGAGTTGATTGGGTGTCACGGCGCCGAGGATGCGCTCCACGGCCCTTCCAACCATTCGTCCAACGACCCAGGCCAGAAAGAAGATCAGCGCAGCAAGCGCAAGATTGGGGAGCGTGGAGATCGCGATCGCCAGCCATTTGGTGAGTTCCTGCGCGATCAGTTCCCAGGCCGAACCAAGATGCATTGTTGTCTCCCCGTACATTTGTTTGGCCACACAGTCGCGACTTTTTTTCAAAAACGCAAGGTCGCCACATGGCGCGCAACACGGATGCACACGGCGTTGACATGGGCGCGCGAGAGGCGGTAGGAACCCAGCACCAAGGAGGGTGCTGTGGGTACGACCTATCGGGATGCAGGAGTCGATATCGAGGCGGGAGATGCCTTTGTGGACAGTCTCGGGCCGATCGTCGCACGGACGCGGCGGGATGAGGTGCTCTCTGGAATTGGCGGATTTGGCGGGCTCTTCCAAGTCCCCGCGGGCTATTCGGACCCTGTTCTGGTGGCAGGAACCGATGGAGTCGGCACCAAATTGAAAGTGGCCTTTCGGGCCAATCGACACCATACGGTCGGCATCGATCTCGTGGCGATGTGCGTCAACGACATCGTGTGCGCGGGAGCCGAGCCCCTGTTCTTCCTCGACTATTTCGGGACAGGCCACCTCGACGGAGGCCAGGGCCGCGCCGTCGTGGAGGGGATCGTGGAGGGCTGCGTACAGGCGGGTTGCACGCTTCTCGGCGGAGAAACCGCGGAGCTCCCCGGGTTCTACTCGCGGGGGGAATACGACCTCGCAGGATTTGCAGTGGGCGTCGTCGAGCGAAGCGAGATTCTCGACAGCGCCGCGGTGGCCCCGGGGGATGTCCTCATCGGGATGGCCTCGTCAGGACTCCATTCCAATGGGTACTCCCTTGCACGCAAGGTCCTTCTGGAAGGCCCGGATTCCGAGCAATGGCTGGATCCGCTGCTCACTCCCACCCGCATCTATGTCAAGGCGGTGCTCGCCGCAATTCAGGCGGGCGGCGTTCGTGTGGCTGCGCACATCACCGGAGGAGGCATTGGAGGCAATCTTGTACGCGTGCTCCCGGAAGGGGTGTCCGCGATCGTGGATGCGAGCACGTGGGAACGGCTCCCGATTTTCGACGCGATCCAGACGGGTGGCGATGTGGCCGAGGACGAAATGCGACGGGCTTTCAATCTAGGTCTTGGCATGATCCTGGTGGTGGCGCCCGAGGCGGCCGAGGGGGTCATGGAGGCTGTCCGATCTTCTGGGGAAGAGCCCATGCAGGTGGGGCGCATCGTGCCGGGGAATGGCACGGTTGAATGGCTTGAGAGCGACGCTTGACTCTCCAGGGCAAGGCCCGCGAAGGGAGACCTGCAGGGATCCTCGTGAGCGGGGGCGGAACCAACATGCGGGCGTTGGTGCAGGCCGCGCAGTCCGGCGAAGTGCACGCCAGTGTCCGCGTCGTGGTGTCGAATCGGCCCGGCGTTCTGGCGCTTGAGAGGGCGGAGGCGCTCGGGGTTCCGACGGCGGTGGTCGATCACTCGCTGTTTTCCACCCGAGAGGACTTTGAGGCCGCGCTTGTCACCACGCTTCAGAGTCATGGAGTGGAGGTCGTGTGCCTTGCGGGATTCATGCGCATTCTGGGGAAGCAGTTCATCGATGCCTTCGACGGACGGGTGTTGAATGTCCACCCATCCATCCTCCCCG
>CAVOCR010000183.1:0-5228 GCA_963694245.1 Myxococcota bacterium | reverse complement strand
TGAAATATCTCTTCCAGGCGGTGCTGGAAGAACGTGCGGACGACATGCAGTTCTTCAACCAGCGCATCGACAAGGGCGTGGTCGAACGCCTGCAGCACGTGATCGAGACGCCGTTCAAGCGCCTGACATACACCGAGGCCATCGACATCCTCCAGGCCTGCGGCAAGAAGTTTGAATACAAGGTCGAATGGGGAGTGGACCTCCAGAGCGAACATGAGCGCTACCTCACGGAAGAGCACTTCCAGCAGCCCGTCATCCTCATGGACTATCCGAAGGACATCAAAGCCTTCTACATGCGGATGAACGACGATGGAAAGACAGTCGCCGCCATGGATGTCCTCGTTCCCCGAATCGGGGAGATCATTGGCGGAGCCCAACGCGAAGAGCGCCTCGACAGGCTCGATCAACGCCTGGATGAGATGGGACTCGACAAGGAGGACTACTCCTGGTACCGCGATCTCCGGCGCTACGGAACCGTCCCGCACGCCGGATTCGGTCTCGGATTTGAACGGTTGATCATGTTCGTGACCGGAATGACCAACGTACGCGATGTGATTCCCTTCCCCCGCACTCGCAACAATGCGAGTTTCTAGATGAGACTTCCCCTTCGAATCCTCGGACTTCTGGTGGGCGGAGGACTCCTCGTCGGATGCCTCCATTCTCCGCAGATCGCTCAGACCCCCGCCGGCGATCCCACTCCGGCCATTCAGGCCCTCCTCGACCAACAGGCAGCGGCCTGGAACCGGGGGGACATCCAGGCCTTCATGGCGGGATATGAGCGCTCAGAGCAGCTTCTCTTCACCTCCGGCGCCAACATCCGAAGAGGATTTGACGCGACCCTGGCGAAATATCAGAAGAGCTATGTCGACGCGAAGGCCATGGGACACCTGACGTTCACGCTCCTCGATGTCCGCGCCATTGGTCCCCAGGGAACGGTCGCGCTGGGAGAATGGAAACTGACCGAAACGCCGCGAGAGGCAGAGGGAATCTTCACGCTGGTGCTGGTACAAAGCCCCGAGGGATGGCGAATCGTTCACGACCACACCTCCGCACGAAAAGAAGAGTAGACGTTAGAGACAGAAGTCTGGAACGCAGGCGCTCCCGAGCGACTCCTTGTGGCAGACAGCGCCCTCCCCACACTCCTCATCCGTCGCGCACCCGACGATGCTGCAGAAATTGCTCGCTGCATCAAAGAGAGCCAGGCACATCGCCGCAGCCCCATTCCCCTGGCACTCGGTTCCGTCTGCCGTGCACGCCTTTCCGACGCCCAGTTCGTTGCCGGGCTCATCGAGGGGGGCGCATCCCGGAACATCCGTGGAACCGCCGAGAAGAACGGGGCTCGGACCGGAGTCATCACAGATGAGGAATCCTTCCGCTGGCGTGTAGTACATGAAGCCCACACACATCTCCGCTGGCCAGCCCAGAGGCTCAGGCGTCGTATTCGTCCAACGGCATGTCACCCGAAGGACATCTCCGGGAACCAGGTGAAGGGGCTCCTCGTAGATCGTCACATCCGGATCATCCCGGAGAAGCGCTCCATCCGTGGCCCAGTAGAGAAGCTCCGTGGGACCCTCCTGAGGCACATGCTCCATCTGGAAGAGCACGCCAAAGTCATGGGTGTGGCCCAGCAGGAGGTGGATGTCCATCTCCCGATCGATCACACAGTTCTTCACGGATTCATGCTCCACGGCGAAGGGTGGAATGGCGATGTCGTCCGCGAGAACCGCAAACGCATCGGCGATCTCGGGGCTGGTGTCCGCAGAAGCCAGATGCAGGTCCACCGCATCCATCACGGTCCGATCTTCGGGAGAGGTGTTGATGTAATGCGATTGGATCACCAGCTGCTGACCGGGCTTGATCCGAAGCGCCATTCCCTCGGGAAGTGAAAGCGACACGCCGCCAGCGCCCCCTGCACCGACCAGAAATCGCAGCTCCAACATGTCCTGGGACGTACAGGGATGCGGCGGTTCGTCTTTCACGAGATCCCGCACATAGACCGCCGAATGATGTCCACCGAGCATCTGCTGACTGGAGGCTGCCTTGACCAGCATCTCCTCGGACACGCCTCCCGCGATCGGAGCGCAGATGACCTCCTCAGAGGCGCCTGGAATCAGCATCTGAGGAGTATGAATGCGCTTCGCACCCTCCGGGCCTGGCGTGAAGCATGCCTGCATCCCCGCTTCATCCGTCGCATCGCAGCTTGTATAGGAGCCGACATCCGGCTCCACCCAGTCCGCAGTCACCGGTCCCCCTTCCAGGGGAGCTCCTGCCTCGATCCAGGACCGAATCGCCGCCAGGGATTCCGGACCCGGAACCTCCGTGCCCGCCAACGGCATGGGAGCACCCCATCCCGCAGCAAAGAGCTCTTCGGGAGAATCATTGAGCTTTTTCCAGAGAAACGACTGGTCCGGATCCGACGGATGCACCCGAGCCAATCCGAAATCCGCGGCGAGGGTGTTCACCGGGGTCGTTCCGATCAGATCCGCATAGGCGGTCTCCACGTCCCCTACCGAAAAACCAGCGATGCCCTGCGCTCCTCCATGACAGGCAGCAGCACCACAACCCGGCACAAGGATCTCATCATGGATCGCCCGAAATCCGGGCGGTTCGGAAGCGACAGGGGAGGATTCGGGCTCCGACGCCGCGCACCCACCCACCCCAGCGAGGCAGAGGAGAGACAACCCCAACATTCTTCTCAACATGCAAGACTCCACGAAGGCGCTAGGGCGTGAAGCCTGCGCACGTGTTGAAATCGACATGACAGTTCTGTTCCACACAGGCCTCACACGATTCCTCGCTCACGAGGCAATCCGCACCACAACTGGACTGGGCGCAATTCACGAGGGCGACGAAGCATGCGCTGCATCCCACTGAATTGCCGAGATTCCCACTGAAGCACTGCGCCATGCACACGCCAACCTCACTGCCTGACTTCCCTTCACATTCCGTGGACCCGCAGTTCTGGAAGAGCAACTGATAATCACTGGGCACGAAGCTGCTGGCCAGAAGGAGGTCGATGTCGGAGTCATTGATGCATTTTCCGTTGCAGTCCGTGCCATCGCGATCCCAGTCGCTACAGGCGAAGTTGAGATCACACTCACCATTCGAATAGGTCTCGAGCACCTCTTCAAATGGGACGCACTCCCCATCGCATTGGGTGACCTCCTCCTCGTCGCAGATCAGATCGGACTCCGTGCAGTCCCCGCCATCGAAGTTGAACTTCACGCATTGATAGTTTCCATTGCAGTCCCCGGAACCGATCTCATCTTCGAGTTCGAAGATGTCGACACAGAGCCCAGCGCAATCCGTGGTGAAGGACTCCTCACAGAGATTTTCGCCGCAGAGACTTCCATCCGCGCCGAAGAGTTCACAGTTGAACTCCGGGTCGCAGACATCGTTGTCGAGCTTTTCGAGGGCCTCCTGTGCAGGCATGCAAAAGCCGTTGCAATCCGCGATCTCTCCCGCATCACAGACAAACACCCCGCAATCCCCCGCATCATATCCCTGAACGTCGCAGTTCAGCGCGAGATCACACGCACCATCGCCGACCTTTGGAAGCCACCACGCCAGTGGCCAGCACTTGTTGTCACAATAGAGTGCTGTCGTCTCTGGACAATTTCCGCCCTGTGGAGAGGCCCCCAGCAGAGAGCATTCGGCGAACGCCGGTTTGCAGAACGCCTCCACGCACTCATTGCATCCTTCTCCCGAGTCACAAGCTTCCTCGCAGATGGTATTGGAACAGGTGAAGAGCTCCACGTGGCAGAGCGAGCAGCCCACGGAGACTCCACTCTCAGACGCCATGCACTGGGCCTGGCAGACGGGGTTCGACCCTCCACACGTCACTTCACAGGGATAGACGAGTTCGGTGGGTTTGATGCCGCTTTGGAGGAGTTGAATGTCCTGTATCGAATTGCAGGGAGCTGGATCGACCTCACAGACATCTCCGGTTCCATCCTGATCGGAATCCCACTGTTCCGGATTGAAGATGCCCGGACAGTTGTCGCTCGTTTCAATCACACCATCCCCATCCCCATCAAAAAATGGACACCCGGGGACATCGCTGACGTCGGTGTACACGCAGCCTTCGCTGACCTCGCAATTGTCGAAAGTACAGACGTCCTGATCATCACAATCGAGTTGAATGCCGATGCAGGAGGCGTCGCCCTGGCAGGTGTCCTCTTCCGTGCAGGCGCTCCCATCCACACACACGGTGCCGCTGAGAATCGAGGTGATGCACCCTTCGCCCGCCACGCAGGCAATCCCCGTGCAGACGTTTCCATCATCCCCGCATTCCAGATCCGGGCCGGGCGCACACACGCCTCCCTGACAGGCATCCTCAAGAGTACAGGGGTCCCCGTCTGAACACGCACCGGACTGAGGCGTGTTCACGCACCCGCCCGGAACGGCGCTATCGCAGGAGTCCAGCGTACAGGGCGTTCCATCATCGCAAGGCTCGACTCCAGAGCCCACACACGCTCCGAAATCATCACAAGCCGCTACCGGGGTGCAGGGATCCCCATCCTCACAAGCGCTTCCGACGAGCAGCACATTGGTGCACCCGAGCACCGCATCACAACTGTCCCCCGTACATCCATTTTCGTCGTCGCAGACCACCTGTGTTCCGACACAGGTCCCATTGAGGCAGGCATCGCTCTCGGTGCAGACCGTTCCATCGGTGCAGGAGTCCCCCGTCAACGCAAGGAACTGACACCCCTGTGCAGGGTCACAGCCATCGCTCGTACACAATTGGCCATCCACACACGTCACGGGTCCGCCGAAGCACTGCCCACCCGCACACTGATCACTCGTCGTGCAGGCATCCCCGTCATCACAGGCGGTCCCGCTGCTGGTCGCCTGCAGCTGACAGGTCCCGGATTCAGGCACACAGGTGTTCACGAAACATGCGGACCCCTCCGAGGGGTCGCAGGCAGGGGGAACCGTGGCAGGATCCGTCTGACAGGTGTTCGCCGGTCCGAATCCCTGGGTCGTATTGCAGATGATCTGCCCATTGCACAGATTGTCGGACGACGGGCAATCACTGTCTTCCTGACACTGGCAGAT
Organism: Myxococcota bacterium; assembly: GCA_963694245.1. GTDB lineage: Bacteria > Myxococcota_A > UBA9042 > JABWCM01 > JABWCM01 > CAVOCR01. The sequence goes on along the minus strand of CAVOCR010000183.1, from coordinate 167 downwards.
GCTGTTCTGGCCCGGCTTGCAGACCCCTCCGAAACAGTTGTCGCCATCCGTGCACGGATTCCCATCCTCACAGGCCGTTTCAGGAGGCGCCGACTCCACAGCGCAGCCTTCGTTGAGTTTGCAGAAATCGATCGTGCAGACATCCCCGTCATCGCATTGGGGAGGCA
>CAVOCR010000182.1:0-5258 GCA_963694245.1 Myxococcota bacterium | reverse complement strand
GCCCCGCTCGAGGAGCTGAGCGCTCAGAGACGCCACATGAACGACCGCCTCCTCAAAACGCGCCCGAGCGGCGTGGTCAAGCGCATCCCGAACCGCTGCGACCCGCTCCGGAACGGTGAGGGAGCGACGACGACGCACCCCGAAACGAGCGAGGAGCCCCTTCTCAACCGATGCGCTCGCCTTCAACTGGAGACGCGCTTCCATCCCCGAGAGAAATCCCCGAAGTGCATCGACCTCCGCCACGCTCCTGCCGGTAGAATACGCCCGGTGAAGTGTGTCGAGACGCTCCGTCTCGAGGCTCTTTCCAAGACAGTTCACCAATCCCAGCCATACGGACCTTGTAGCGGGCGCCTCATATTCCCGGACCATCAAGCGGCCCCGCCGCGCGGTCACCTTCCAATGCACGTCCTTGAACGGATCGCCCGATTGATAGGGACGAACCCCTCGAACATCCCCCCCCTGCCCCGCGCGCGGCTGCGAGCGCTCCAATCCCCTGGAACGCGTCAACATCTCGGGAAGCGGTACAGCGTGAACGACGGGATGAACCAGGATTTCCCGCGACTCCTCGAGCACGCGCCCCTTCCGAAACAAGGCAAACGGAAAGCGGGTGGCGAGCAGAACACCGACGCTCTCATAGACACCGCGTCGAAGAAATCGAACACGAACGAAGGCATCTTCCGACTCGCCGGGACCCAGTCGAAGCTGATAGGCGGGGACCTGATGAATCCCCTCATAATCCAGAATCTCCTCCACCTCCACGCAGTAGGAGATGAATCGCTTCTTTCCATTGCTCAGGTGAACCCGAAGAAGCCCCTCGCATCCCGCCATCAACCGTTGGCTCCGGTCGCGAACGACGGTGACCTTCCGCAATGATTGCTCGCTCAGGATCCCGCTCACCAGAATCAGACTGAGGAGCATCCCGAGAATCAGATACATCAGATTGTTGCCGGTATTGATCGCCGCGAACCCGATCCCGAGCGTGATCCAGACGAAGGTCTTCCCCTCTCGCGTGAACTTCAGCTTCCGTGGAAACACCCGGTTGTTCCGACCCACACGACGAAAAAAACCGAGCCTCTGTCGCGCGTGTACCGGAGCCGCAGCGGTGATGGACGAGAGAGGAATCATGCGGGCACGGGGATGGTCTCCAGGAGGTCCTCGATGATGGCCTCCGTGACTCTTCGAGTTCCGCCCTCTGAGCCCGTTCCAATCACACGATGTCCCAGCACGGGCACCGCCAGATGTTTGACATCATTCGGGACTGCGTGGTCCCGGCCCCGAAGAAGCGCGAGGGCCTGGATCGCCCGGAACAACGCCATCGCACCGCGGGTGCTCGTACCGAGCGCCAGCTGTTCCGATTGGCGCGTCGCCTCGACCACATCCATGGCGTAGCTCATCACCTCGTCCGATACCTGGACTTCGCGATGAACTCCTCCCGACTCAAAACAGGCTTCAAGCCCTCGCAGACATCGCCCTGATTGTACCGACGAATCACGTTCGTCTCCTCGCTCCGTTCGGGATATCCAATCGAAATGCGCAACATGAAACGATCCATCTGCGATTCAGGGAGAGGATAGGTTCCCGCAAATTCCAGAGGGTTCTGGGTCGCGAGAACAACGAAGGGGGCTTCCAGGGAATGAGTGGTGTCGTCCACCGTGACCTGTCCCTCGTTCATGGCCTCCAGAAGCGCTGATTGTGTCCGAGGCGTCGCCCGATTGATCTCATCCGCGAGCAGAAGCTGTGTGAACACAGGACCGGGTTTGAATTCAAATGTCCGGGTGTCTTCACGATAGATGGAGACCCCCACGAGGTCCGAAGGGAGCAGATCGGAAGTGAACTGAATGCGCTGAAACCCCAGTTCCGTCGACGCCGCCAGCGCGCGAGCCAACGTGGTCTTCCCGACCCCTGGCACGTCCTCGAGGAGGATGTGACCACGACCCAGTAGACCCACAAGCGCCAGTTCAACGCACTCGGACTTTCCCAGAAACACCGCCTCAATCTGCGCCTTGAGCTGCGCAATCTGCACCGCCGGAGCACCCTTCCCTGTCGTCGTGGACCGCAACGTCGACCCCTCACTCATCTCTCACCCCCATTTTCAGAGCACCGTATTCTCGAGACTGCCAATGCCTTCAATCGTGACCGTGACCGAATCGCCCGATTTCAACGGCCCCACACCTGCCGGTGTCCCCGTCACGATCAAGTCCCCCGGCTCCAATGTCATGATGCCACTGATATAGCTTACAAGGTTCAGGGGCGAATGAACCATCTCCGACGTCCGCCCGTCTTGTCGAACCTCCCCATTGACCCGTGTCTCCAGTCGTAAATCCCCCGGATCCAGCCCGGACACCAGCCATGGACCACAGGGCGCGAAGGTATCGAAGCCTTTTCCACGCGTGAATTGGACATCCTGCCGTTGTAAATCTCGCGCGGTAACGTCCACAAAACACGTGAGTCCCGCGAGACATTCCGCTACCTGCGCGGGCGCAATCCGACGACAGCGACGTCCCACCACCAACGCCAACTCCCCTTCAAACTCGACTCGTCCACTCTCGGGTGGAAGCGCAATGCCCCCTCCCGGGCGAAGGAGCGACGAGGGGGGCTTGAGAAAGAGCAGGGGCTCACTCGGAACCGCATTCCCCAATTCGGCTGCATGGGCCCGATAATTGCGCCCAACAGCCACGATCTTTGTCGGCTCCGCAGGAACCTCGAGCTGCACCGCATTCAATGGCATGGGACCGCCCTCCGGCCGAGCGTCGTCACACCACGGAGCGGCGCTGAAGGGAATCACCTCCTCCCCGTCGATCCGCCCCCAGCGAACCTCTCCGTTTCGACTGTAACGACACCAGCGCACATGGGCCTCCAGCAATGGGGTTTCGCACGCTCCGTCACGGTGAACGAGCGATACGGGCCCGTCAAGATGGTTCCCGACTGCGCGGACGCCGATTGACCCCCCTTTGCCCCCTGTTGCATGCTGCGCGGGTGAAGCAACTGTTCAGCACCAAAAGAGGGCAGGTCGTCGTCATGGACGCCCCCGCACCCACCTGTGGCGACGACCAACTCCTCGTCGCGACGGCCTGGTCCGTCATCAGCGCCGGCACCGAGACACGCCCACTGCGAGCGACCACCTCCGAACGCGTCGCCCAGCGCCGCTCCTGGATCAAACGAGGGCTCGAAGTCCTTCAGGAAGACGGAATCCGAACGCTGCGTCGAAAAATCACGGACATGGACAACATCCAGCGTCCCCTGGGCTACAGCTGTGCCGGGGTCGTTTTGGAGGTCGGAAAGGCAGTCCAGGGATTCAGCGTGGGAGACCGGGTCGCCTGCGCAGGCGCCGGCCACGCCTGTCACGCCGAAGTGAATCAGATTCCGCCCCTGCTCGCATGCAGAATTCCCGATGACGTCTCGCTGGAGGACGCCGCCTGGACCACCATCGGTGCCATCGCTCTCCAGGGCATCCGACGCGCCCAGCCGGCACTCGGAGAGACCGTGGTCGTCACAGGTCTGGGGCTCCTGGGACTCCTCTCAGTCCAGATGGCACACGCAGCAGGCTGCCGCGTCGTCGCCCTGGATCTGGACCCTGAACGTATCGAGCGGGCGAAGGCGCTCGGCGCCGCCGTCGCCCTCGACGCACGAGATGAAAATGCGACGCGTGAGGCGCTGGACGCGCTCACGGGAGGAATCGGTGCAGACGCAGTGCTTCTCACCGCGAGCACCTCCTCCAACGACCCGCTTCAACAGGCGCTCAGACTCGTCCGACAACGAGGACGCGTGGTCATCGTCGGAGATGTCGGTCTGGAGATGACGCGCAGTCCCTTCTACGAGAAGGAGGCGGAGGTCACGATCAGCTGCTCATACGGTCCAGGGCGTTATGACCCCGACTACGAGGAGGGCGGTCTGGACTACCCCCCCGGTTTCGTCCGATGGACCGAAAACCGCAACATGGAAGCTTTCCTTCAGCTTCTCGCGCAGGGACGAATCGATGTCGCGACCTTGACCACCGATCGCTTTCCCATCGCAGACGCGGAACAGGCCATGCACATTCTGGTGGCTCCCAGAAGCACAAGCCTCGGGGTCACCCTCCACTACCCGGCAGCGGAATCGAGCCCGGATGTCAGGACGAGCCTGCCCATTCATTCCAACCCCATCCCCAGCGACGTGATTCGACTGGGTGTGATTGGAGCCGGAGGTTTCGCGGGGGCGGTCCACCTACCCAACGTGGAAAGCCACGATGACCTTCTATTGACCCATGTGGTCGCACGCACCTCGACCACCTCGACGCGCCAGGCCCGCACCTTCCACGCTGCGCGCGCCTCCACCGATTGGCGAGCCCCCCTGGAGGATGACGAGGTGGATGCCGTGCTCATCGCGACGCGACACGACACGCATGCCGCCTTTGCGGCGGCCGCCCTTCGCGCTGGAAAGCACGTGCTCCTGGAAAAACCCCTGGGGCTGACAACCGCCGAGGTCGAAGACGTCCTGGCGGCCCAGAAGGAGAAGGGTGCCGTCCTCGTGGTCGGGCACAACCGCCGTTTCAGTCCCGCAGCCATCCAACTGCGGGAAGCCATTGCCTCCTGGAACACTCCCGGACTGATCCACGTTCGCGTCAACGCCGGCGCGATTCCAGCGACCCATTGGACACAGGACCCCGAGATCGGCGGAGGACGGATCATCGGAGAACTCTGCCACTTTCTGGACCTCTGCAATCATCTCGTGGGAGATGCAGTGGAGATCACGCGATGGGACGCCATGCTCATCCCCGTGGATGGTCGGCAGATCGTCAGCCTCGACAATGTCTCCGTCCAGATCGAATACGCCAACGGATTCGTCGCCAATCTGGTGTACACCGCCTCCGGAAGCACACAACTCGCAAAAGAGCGTGTGGAGGTCTTCTGCGCTGGGCGATCCGTTGTGCTCGATGATTTCCGCTCGATGAACTCTCATGGAACCCGACCGCTCCCGCAATGGAGTGGACGCCAGAACAAGGGCCACAAGGACCAGTTGGATGCCTTCGTGGCCGCAATTCGAGGCAATCCGGGAGCGATTCCCCCCCTGGATTCCACCGAGCGCAGCGCTCGCCTCGCCATCGCCATCGACAAGGCGCTTCGAACCCCTCCAGGAGAACCCCCGGCGTGAACCTCCTCCGCGCTCTGAAACGCCTTCGAGAGGACGGAATCCAGATCACCCTCGAGCGGGTGCATCACCGACTCCGTGGACGGGTCCGTCGCAATGCGCAGATTCAGCGCATTGCGAACGAAGGACGG
>CAVOCR010000181.1:0-5262 GCA_963694245.1 Myxococcota bacterium | reverse complement strand
TGCTGCGCGCCAGGGGGGTGAACCTCGAGACACACGACCGCACCCTGCGTGTCTCTCCGTGCGGTGATCTTCACGCGATTGACAGTGCAGTGCCCGGGGACCTCTCGAGCGCCGCCTTCTTTCTGGCTCTCGGCGCGATCGCGTCCGAGGAGGGAGTCCGTGTTGAGGGAGTCGGCCTCAACGCCACCCGAACGGGCATTCTGGAAGGATTGACCGCGTTGGGTGCGGATCCCCGGATCTCCAGTTCACGGGATGTGGGCGGCGAGCCCACTGGCACGGTCACCACACGCAAGAGCAGGATGACGGGGGCTGGGATCCAGGGGGATTGTGTCGTTCGCGGAATCGATGAGATCCCCATCCTCGCAGTCACGGCTTGTTTTGCCTCTGGGACCACGCGCATCCGGGATGCGAGTGAGCTGCGGGTGAAGGAAAGCGATCGGATCGCGACCATCGTCGAGGGCCTTCGGCGCATGGGAGCGGACATCGTCGAGGTTCCGGACGGCATGGACGTGCACGGAGGCCGACCGCTCCACGGGGCCGAGGTGACGAGTCATGGAGACCATCGCGTCGCGATGGCGTTGGCGGTCGCCGCTCTCTGCGCGGAGACTCCGACCACGATCACGGGAGTCGAGGCCGTCGACACGTCGTTTCCTGGATTCGTCGAGTGCATTCGGAGTCTGGCGGGCTCAGGGGGCGGCGGGATTCGAATCGCCTGAGCCCTCTTCTCATTGGATCGCAATGCCCATCTTTTCCCGGAGCGATAGATACTCGGGGGAGATCGCATATCCGATCAGATCGTGTGCCAGTTGCTCGGTCGGGGCCTTTCCAACCTGGGAATCCTGGGTGCTCTCCAGTGAACTGATGGCCACTTGAATGTCATTGCAGAGAAGGAGACCGGCGCGGCAGGCCGTGAGGTCCACGGCGTCGAGCCATCGCACGACGCTCGGAGTGTCCTTGCCTTCGAAGGCTTCGGGTGCAAGTTGCACGAGGGTCTCGACGTCCTCCACCGTGAGGCGTTCACTCAGGCGCGTGGACCAGGCGTGAATCGGGGGAGGAATGGGGTAGCGGATTTCGCCTTGTCCCGTGACGTTGTGAACCACGACCCGAAGCGCCGAGAGGATGTTCTGGAGTTCCTCGGCGGTCTGCACGCCGGAAAGCGAATGAAGCGGGTGATGGAGCGTCACGACCCGACCCAGGAGAAAGCGCAGCCGCTTCCCCTTCAAGCTCGCGAGGGAATCGGATCCAACGAGGATGGCATGTTCGGCCGTGGGCGCTTTCTGGAGTGCCGTCCGCGTCGACGTCGCGTGATAGGCGGGGACACCCACACCGAGAATGCGCGGGATCGCTCGCGCGAAGTTGGTGAACGTGCTTCTCCGGGTCAAATCGATTCGGGACGAGTCCAGGAGATCGGCGCCTGAGTCGTCGCCGACGACGAGGTCGGGGATGCGGGTGAGCAGCGCATCGAACAGGCGCCCGAGGGACGCCACTTCGTCCGTTGGATGCAGGAGTTCGGTCCACATCTCGTCATCCTTGATGGTCTTGCTGACCTTCAAGGCGCCTTCCCGATGATTCGCGAAATAGGTGGATTCCTTCTCGCCTGCGGCCCCGAGCACTTCCAGCACTCCACAGGCGTTCCACGCGGCGTCCGTGCGCCGCTCATGGGTGAAGAGGCGCCGTATCTGGCGCACGATGGCGGGATCCGGCCCTCCCAGTCGAAGTGCGGTTCGGAATGCATTCAAGGCTTCCGGAATCGTCTCCTTGTCCAGGGCGAGTGCGGCCGCGAAGAGCGCATGGCCTCGGGGGTCCTCCGGTCGGATTTCCGTCGCGCGCAGGAACGCTGCCTGGGATTTGTCGCGTTGCTCGAGGGTCTGCTGGAGCTGACCGAGATTGAGGAGGAGCCGGAAGGAGAGTTCTTCAGTCTCATCGACCGTTCGAATTCGCTCCAACATGCGTTCATAGCTCTGGATCTGTGCAGGCACATCACCCGCCGCCACCAGAATTGCGTCCAGGGCCTCGAAGGCCTCCAGACGAAGGGCGTCGGTGTTCAGCGTCTCATTCAAATAACGGATCGCTCCGTCGGCGTCTCCGAGTTGATCGCGGTGGATCAGCGCGATGGTCAGGAGATGGCTGGCGCGTCGCGTGGGGTCCACCTCTCCAGCGCTCATCTGGAGCAGGACATCCACGGACGCGGTGTAGTTGTCCTGCGTCAGACAGGACTCCAACAGCGCCGCGAGCGTCGCCTGGGAATCCGGTTGCTCTTTCAAGGCTTCCTTCAAGGCAGCTGCGGCACCGGCATGGTCTCCGGTTCGCGTCCCAGCGAGGTCGCTTACATCCCGCCAGAGGCGGAAGCGCTCCATGGGATCGCTGAGTTCTTCCAGCAGAGTCTTGCGCCAACGAATGGCGGCTTCCCAGTTCTCAGCGCGATCGCACGCCTGGATGAGTTGGCGGAGGATGGCCTGGTTGTGAGGGTCCGTCTGGAGCGCGCTTTCCAGCAACCCCATGGATTCCGTAGCCGACCCGGTGTCGAGCACGAGGTCCGCGAGCGCCTTCTCGATACGCCCGCGTCGAGCGCTCTGCAGACGATCCTCGGGAAGCGCGAGGAGCGCTCTCAGTTGCTTCTCGGTTTCCGCTGAATCCCCGATTCTCTGGCAGGCCTCGGCCAGCCCCTCCATGGCGTCCATGTCTTCCGGGGAGGCGTGGAGCACGGCATCCCACGCCTGGGCCTCGTTTTCATGCAGCAGGAGATGGTGTGCGGCTCTCGCGACGCGCGTCCACGCGGCGGTTCGCACCTCCCGGGGCGCCGAATCATCCATCCGCTTGGCGCGGAGCGTGAGGAGGGGCAGGGCCCTCTCCCACTCTTCCGCCTCGACATGCAATGAACCGAGCCTCTCGAGGGCCTGCTTGTGGCCTGGGGTGACTTCCAGTGCACGCTCCAACAGGCGAATGCCCCGTTCCCGGTCGGTCAGCTCCTCGTGGGCAATGGCTGCTGCGTGCACGAGGACATCCGCTTGATCGCCCTCATTCAAATGGTGCGCACGGAACTCGAAGATTCCGATCAGCGCGTCCCATTCTCCCGCTGCCGCGTAGGATTCCGCGATCGCCTTCGCGATCTCCTCATCATCGGGTCGGGCCTTTACGAGCGCCAGGAGCTGTTCGGCCGCCTCCCCTGGCTGGCGGAGTTCCGCGTGCATCACCCGATGCCGGCGGAGCGCCAGCGCGCGCGTCTCGGAATGATCGGAGGTTTGACGAAGGCGTTTGGAGAGGAGCTCCTCCACCGCTGTCCATTCACCGTCCTCGACGTACATTTCCTCCAGCGCATCGGCGACTTCTCCATCTCCGGGCCGGAGGTCGACGAGTTCAGAACGGTATTTGATCTCATCGGGTCGCGGGAGATCCAGCCTCTGCGAGGCGTTGGTCAATGCGAGGAGGGCGGTGACTCTTCGCTCCGTATCCTCCCCCGCTTGCGCAAGTTGACTCTCCAGTGTTTGTCGAAGGGCGTCTCCGCCCTGGGACGCGATGTCCCGAATCTGACTTTGCAAGGCGCTGTCTTCCGGGGCGAGGGCGCCCGCCCGGGCGAGCGATCGGCTCATCTCATGTTCGTCACCCAGTCGCTCGATGTACATCCCCGCGATGATCAGCCAGGTGTGCGCGGCGCTCTCTGGAGACTCGCAGATGGCCTGGGCCTGCAGAAGTCGGATGCACTCGTCCCATTGTTCCAGGGCGCCTGCGCATCCGGCAGCCTCGGCGAGCGCGGTGGCACGGACCGTTTCATTCTCGGCGTATCGCGAGGTCGCTTCAAAAGCGCGGAGGGCGTCCGCGTGACGCCCCAGCGTCTTCAGCACCTGGGCCCGAAGCTCGAGGGCCTCCAGGGTCGGGTGATGGTGGATGACTTTCTGGAGGAGTCGAAGAGCGTCTTCCGGTGCATTCCGAAACTTGAAATGAATCTCCGCGGCGCGCTGGAGAAGGATCGCCTGCCGGGCAGTGGACTGGGTGGCAGCTACGCGTTCGCACAGCGCCACGACTTCGTCATGAAGGCCCGCGCTGGCACCCATGGCGAGCGCCTTGTCCTGTGATTTCTCGTTGTTCGGGGATTCCCTGAGGACCCGGTCGTGGACGAAGAAGGCGCTCGAAGGGTCCCCGAGTCGATGCTCGAAGATCTCGGAGAGGCTCCAGAGAACGGAGTGGCGCTCGTCCCATACCTCGGTGTGGAGCAGTCGATCGAGGAGGAGTTCGCTGAGTACCTGCCAGTCCTCGAGGGCTTCCGCCTGGTTTTCAAGGGCATTGGAAGCCGCTCCGTGTCCGGGCTGGGCTTCCAGCGCGAGGCGGAACGCGACGGTGGCTTCCTCGTCCAACCCCGCATCCATGCGGAGGTGACCGGCACGGGTGAGCAGCGACGCCCGTTGTGTCGCGTCCCAGCTCCCCGGTGCGAGTTCGACGAGCCCATGCGCGACACTGCTCGGGTCTTCCGGCGAGTCGTCGTCCATGAGCTTCTTGAGGTCGTTTCCCCAATGGCCCGGAGATTGGTTCTGCAGCGTTGTCAGACGAGTCGCGGGAAGCGTCCGCGGCGAGACGGCGCCGAGAAGATCGGCCTCGGCTTCGACCTGGGACAGGAGTTCCGTCAGTGAAGTCGGGGCCTTCAACGCATTCAGCAGGCCCGAGACATCGCGGGGGGAAGTCGCGGACCGAATCATCTCGGCCCACGCCGCGATGGGGCCAATGGCATCGCTCTCGGGGTTGCCGCCTGCCGCAAGGGGGTAGGGGCTGAGCATTGCGTGCCACTCTGCGTCCACCAGAACATGTCCTGTGGTGAGCGAGGGAATGGGAATGTTGCGCTCTTCCAGGGCGATGAATGCGGTGATCAGGTCGACAGTCACTCGGGCCATTCCTGCGGCGGGAAGGCGCGAACCATCGAGCAGAAGTTCATGGAGCGTGACGGAATGCGGCGCCTGGATCTCCATGTACGCCCGCTGGCGCTCACCACACCAGGAGGCAGGATGCGTGGTGACCAGTCGTGGATGGGGTGCTTTCAGTTCGAGGGAGATGCGCTCGAAGATCCCGAGAAGCTGTTCATCCCCCGATGCGGTCTCGGTCAATCCATGGATCCAGGTGGGGTTGTGGGGTTGGGTACAGGCCCAGGTGGCGCCCTCGGAACCCACGTGAACCGCCGCAGCGGGTCCGGAGTCATCCTCCGTGGGGTGTTGCGTGCTCGAAAGCACTCGCAACTGGTGAACGCTCATTTCACTCGCGACGACTCCCTTGATG
>CAVOCR010000180.1:0-5269 GCA_963694245.1 Myxococcota bacterium | reverse complement strand
CTGTCGGAGCACTTCCTCCGCACGGCATATCAGACTCGAATCGCCTTCAACCTGCCGACCATGATCAATGATCTGAGTCCTCAGCCAATCCGCAACAAAGATGTACTGAACTTGAATGGAGGGGTGCAGCAAGAATGCTCGAACCACCTCCCAGTTCCGTGCCGCATCGAAGAACACGGGCATTCCCGAATCCTCGCTAGCTCCCGCCGCGTTCAGATCCACGAACTCACGTCCCGTCACGGTTCTGCCCTGGGCATCCACCACAAAGAAGGCGATGTCCACATCCCGACCCGAATTATGGGAGCGACTCTGGGGAATGTCTCCGCCTCCGGGTCGACTCAAATTCCCCACTCCCACGTGGGATCCCGGAGCGCGCTTGCTGAGACTCTTCCCGACGCTCTCAATCGCGTGCACCAGTTCGGAGGTCCCCTCCAGATACCCTCTGGAAAGCGTACGAGAAAGCACCCGATAGCCCACCCCCGATCGGGGGAGCCTCTTCCCGGAATGCAGCCGGCCTCCCACTGCACTCCCCACTGAGACGCTGTCACCGGAAGGTTCCTCTGAAAGCGGTCGATAACGATTCGTGAGGGATCGACAAGCGCGCTTGCGGCCTGGCGCAAGCTTCCCGATCCGCTCCGACAGAATGGAGGCATCTGGAATCACCAGCACGCCTCCCGTGGAGGGTTCCGGAGGCATGACCGGGGCGGACGACTCGGCCGGGGTCACCCCGGAAGTCGCCCGCATGACGGCGACCTTCTCAGCCCTCACCGGAGGAGCCAGCACAGGAGGCTGTGGCAGAGAGACCCGGCGAACCGGCTCCGGAAGACGACGCTCATCCTCTCCATCGCACCCCCCAATCCCTGGCACGAATGCCAGGATCAAAGCGAACACTTGGAGGCCTGAGTGGTGAAGTCTCATGTCGCTATCACACCGCCCCCTCGCCTTCCGGTCAAGTGCAGCGCGTTGACGTGCAGGCCCCGGCCGCCCAGGATGGAGAACTGAGTCGCCATGAACTGGAGCCTGCACACCGTGAGAACCCCGCGAGCCATGTTGGCCATGGTCGCTACCGGATGCCTTCTGGTGGCCCCTCTCATGAGTTCCACTGGAGAAGGGGGCTCCCCTTTCTTCCTTCAATTCTCACAGGCATGCGGACTTCTTGTCGCGGGACTCCTGCTGATCCACACGCGCATGCCGGAGCGCCTGGGGACGCTGCCGCTTCCGGGTGCAGGGATGACATCCTGTATCGCGCTGCTGGGCCTCACAGCGCTCTTTGCGGTCTCCCAGGACGGAATCAGCACACCTCTCGACTCTTTTCATCGGGACTTTCTGGGCATGCCCGCCATCATCCTGCTCGGAACCCTTGGGTTTTCGCTCCTGCAGCGCCTCGAAAAAGACACCAATCCCACCCGATTCCTGATGCTGGGAAGCGCTTTCCTCCTCCTTGGATTCCTGTTCACCCCCCATTACCCCGACGCCACTCCGCGGATTCCCGGGTTCGCTCTCTTCAACGGGGGCCCCGCGGATGTCTGGGCGGGAACTGTGATGGTCGGGACCGCCGCACTCGGAACAATCAACCTCATTCGTCCCCTCTCTCGTGTCCTGATCCGAATCACAGGACTCCTGGCCTTCTTCTTCCCTGCACTCTGGCTCTTCTTCACCCATGCGCCCTTCCCCACCGTTGCGCTCGCTGTGGGACTCCTGCTCGGATTCGCCCATGCGCTGCACCGCGTCCTTTCACATCACGATCCGCCGCCCAATCCGACCCATTGGGGAACAGCCCTCGAATGGACCGCTCTCGCGGGCATCTTCGGCCTCTTCATCCTGCTCAAGACCCACGGGCTCCGTGCATCAGCCACCGATGAAAACATCTATTTCTATGATGCCTGGAGCATGACCCAGGGAGCACTCCCGTATCGTGACTTCTTCTTCGCGCATCCCCCCCTGCATCTTCTCTTCCCCACCGCCTGGATTGGGGCATTCGGATTCGGGGTGATCTCCATCAAGCTCCTCGCGCCGATCGCGACGCTCACCACCGGGGCCTTCGTCCACCGCATCGCTCGAGAACAGATCGGGGTCCTCGCAGGAATCCTCGCTCCCCTCCTCTTTCTCTTCGCCAACGAGACCTTGAAGGCCAGCACGAATCTGACCGGAGTGAACCTGACCGGCATGTTCATCGCGGGAGGCCTCTGGGCAGTCCTGCGACGCCAGGAGCGACTCGGGGGCGCACTCTTCGCGCTCGCGGCATCGACAGGGTTCTACGCGATGGCCGGAGTGATGGCTGTCGGGGTCCTCCTCCCCTTCCGCAGCAGACAGGCTTTTCTCCGGTTCACGCTCGTTTTCTGCCTGATTTTTGGAGGCATCGCCCTCGTCTCCTGGGCAATCGGCGGGGAGGCGTATCTCGACCAGGTCTATCGCTATCACGGACTCAAACCCGACAAATTCGACCGAATCCCCGTGCTGGGACCGGATGGAGGAGGCATTTCCGCCCTCTTTCACAACGTCTTCGTCCTGTTCTACGGCTCGCGGGAGTTTCTCCGAAACGTCTACTATCACGGCGGATTCTTCTGGCTGGGAGCGCTGAGCCCCGTCGTCGTGGCGATCTGTGCATGGGGACACGGAGGCCTCCGCAACCTCCGGGAAAGACTGTCTCCGACGAACCTCTGGGATGGGACCGGGGCCGGAACTGCGCTCCTGTGTTGGCTGGTCGCGCTCGCCTATTTCGTCCAGCTCTCGATGTTCAAGGAGCTCTACGACTACTACATCACGCTTCCCTTCTCCGCGCTCGCGGTCACGGGGGCGTGGGCGACGATCCGCTGTGGAGAATTGATTGCGGGCAGCGTCCAGTTGGAGCGCTCCCAACGCCCGCCGGTGAAGGTCGGAGTGGCAGTCACTCTCCTCATGGCCGTGACATGTCTCGCCATTGGTCCTCTTCGGGCTCAAGCCTACCAGACAGCCTTCCCCGCCGAGATCCGCCAATCCGGTGAAGAAGTCCATTATACCTACCTCGATCCCCCGGTTCTCCCCTCCTTCTCCCCGGTCGTGAGGACATTGTTCTGGCGAGGCACACGCGCGCGGGGCGCCCTCCAGCCCGGCTACGCGCACTACCTCTGGAGCAAGCAGCCTCATTTCAGCTCTGCGGAGGCCATCGCCAAACGAATCGAGGAGAGCACATCCCCCGAAGACACCCTCGCGGGAGCCTCCACGATGGCGCCGCTGATCGCGCTGCTCGCCAATCGCCGAATCGCCGCCGGCGAAGTCGACACGAACACCAAGCGATTTCGAACCGGATTGCTCGACTGGGAGACCTATTCCACTCGCATCTGCCGCGATCGCGTGAGTTGGCTGATCGGTACGAAACGCTCCTACTTCTCACAGAGGAATCTCGAGCGAAGGCCCTTGATTTCCGAACATTTCGTGGGCGAATACACCATACGGGATGAAGCGCTCATGCATCACGGCGCCCGGTCGATCCAGATCTATCGCCGTACGACGGACCCCGCCATCGATTGCCGCTGAACGACGGAACCTGAAAAAACTCAGGGCGCGAGAAGGGACGTCACGGTCCCATCTTCCTCCACCACAAGCCGGCTGCCTGCGAGGACATCAGGAACCGTGATGGTCTGCCCACTCCCCGGGAAAAACACCTCTATCGTCGCAGAAGGTTGAGTTCCCAGGCCCAGATGGAGAAACGGAGAGTCCTGCACGGAGGTTCCATGCGACCCGGTGAGTTCGCGCATGACGAGCTTGCCACCGATCGTCGCCGAGACCCGCGCACCGAAGCCACTTCGATTGGTCATGCCCGCCCCACTTCCCCGCGGACGAACCACGATGGCGCCTCCCTTGGAGAGGTTCCGGTTCCGGTATCGTTGGGTCCCCGCAAGCAGATCCAGATCCCCATCCTGATCGATGTCTGCAACCACGCTTCCCCACCCATTGAGTACAGTGACCCCTGTCGGGTAGCTGACTTCCTTCCAGCTGGGATGACCGTCATTCCGATAAAATTGGCTCGGACGCTCCGCATAGACGCATGTGTAGAAGAGGTCGAGGTCCCCATCGTTGTCGTAATCGATGAAGTTGGGGTTGGAGGGCGTTTCCTGATAGCGAATCCCGATCTCGGAACCGACATCGGTGAACACGGGCGACGGGCCTCCACCATTGATGAAGAGAGTGGCGACATCGCTGAAGTCGAAGAAGCGGGGGTGTGCAAGATTCGCGTGAAACACATCGAGGTCCCCATCCTGGTCCACATCTCCCCACACGGCTCCGATCGTGTGCCCATAATGAGTCTGAAATCCCCATTCGACGCCATATCCCTCCAGGAGCGTCTCCTCTCCCCGATTGACGAACACGCCCTCTCCCTGATTGTCCCACATCAAATTCCGATGCAGACGATAGTTCGTGACGAGCAGATCCATGTCGCCATCCCCATCATGATCCGCGGGCGCTGTTCCCCGACTGGCGAGATAATAATATTTCTCCTTTCCGGGAAAAATCATCTGGCCATCGACCATGTTGGCGGACGCTGTCGCCTCCACAAAGGTCCCGTCGCCCTGATTCATCCACAGGAGATCCTTCGAACCGAATCCATCATCCCAGCAGATGAAGTTCCCCTGATACAGGTCGAGCCAGCCATCCCCGTTCACATCAATCCAACTCACCGTCTCCGTTGGAACGTTCTGGTCCGCCTTGTTCTGATTGCAGGTGAAGAGTTGCCAATCATCAATTCCGCTCTCCGCCGTCGCATCGACAAACACGCCCCCGTCATTCCGCCAGAGAATGTCCTTCGTGCCCGCGGAAAAGAAGTCGGGGTCTCCATCGTTGTCGTAATCCCCAAACATCCCATTGGATGGAATCCCGTGGGGCAGCCACTCCGCGCTCACGTCCACGAAATGACCGGTTCCATCGTTGAGATAGAGCCCTCCGCCCGTCATCGCGTCGACAGCACCATCGCCATTCACATCTTCGAGTGCGATCCGACTGAACGCGGGGAGGCCCATCTCCTCTGGAGTCATCGCCTCGAATGCAAATTCCTCCACCTCATGGATGAGTTCGGTCTCCAACTGGATCAGGAAATCCCCCGCTGCCGCCGAAATCGGAACGAACCCCGTCTCATCGGGGGGGGAATTCGGAGACCACACGAGAGAATGAGGCGCGACATCCCCCTCGGGATCCGTGTTCTGCGAATCGATGTGCATCCGGAGGAGTCCGTCCACCTCCGGAGTGTTCGTGTAGGCATGAAATCCTGCGGACACCCCGTCATCCACGCCCC
>CAVOCR010000179.1:0-5269 GCA_963694245.1 Myxococcota bacterium | reverse complement strand
CGGAAGTGGGACCCGAAACCAGTCCGGGTCACCACAGTTGCGGAGGGTGCTGTACGTGCCTTCGGAGATGAGGAGCGCGTTGGGGGGACTGTCGTTGGGCTCATATCCATCATCCAGGCACGTTTGACTCAGGTTCTGTCCATAGGCGACGAACACGTGGTCCCCGGATTTTGGCGAATGGGTCTCATGATCGCAATTGGAGCCGATGAGATCATCATTGTCCCGTGCCGTGATGTGGTACGCGAGGATTTCGGTCCCGTTGGAGGGGATCCCCGGCGGACCCATGGTTGCGGCCCACGCTCCATTGGATTGGAGGGTCATGGGGACTGTCACGTAGTCGCCCGCGGCTTGTTGTACGGTGCGCCAGTGAAGAGTGACGTCTTCGATCGTGGTTTCTGCATCGGTGATCTGGGCGACGATGCTCCAGGGAGGTGGACTGGTCTGATCGGGCAACGCGACATGCGTCAGGAGGGGTTGCGTACCCGGACAGACTTCGATGTCGTCGTGAATCAGCACCAACGTGATGAGCTGGCTCACGGTGTCGTGATCGCCGTCGTTGGCGTGCACCGTGAGCGACCAGTAGCTCGAGGCGGCGATCTGGGCGGCAGTCGGCTTCCAGTAGAAGCTCGCGGTTTTTCCGTCCAGCTGTTGGAAATTGGCGCCCTGGATGTTGGCATCCAGAGTCAGCATCACCGTGACATCATCATCGTCGCGGACTTCCACGAGGAATGCGGCGTGGCTTTCCTGTGCCAGGTTGATCACATGGCCGGGGGGGGAAAGAAATGCCGGCGTACTTCCATCATAGGTGACGAGTACGCTGATTTTCTGTGTATCGAACAACCCCGTGTCGTCTTCCACCGTGAAGGTCAG
This sequence comes from Myxococcota bacterium, assembly GCA_963694245.1. GTDB lineage: Bacteria > Myxococcota_A > UBA9042 > JABWCM01 > JABWCM01 > CAVOCR01. Next base: position 4,399 of record CAVOCR010000179.1, on the reverse strand, counting down.
AGTGACCGTCTTGCTGAGGCTTGGGGTTCCTTTCAGGAGCGTGATCGAGGGGGCCCACCGGAACGTTCCGTTCCCTCCTGATGAGGTCAGCGAGTGGTTGTTGAGGGGGGCGTCCGAGCTCACGCCGAATTTCAAGGAGGGGGAATCGGCATCCCAGGCGGAGAGTTCGATCACGAGCTCTTCCCCGATGCTCAGTTCCGCGTTGGAAATGAACGCGAGCGCCGGCGCATGGTCCGTTTGTGTACAACTTGTCAGCAGTGCGACCACGCCAAGGAGACAGGTGAGGTGGAAGGACTTGAGCTGGTGGAAGGAGGCATGCACGGCAGTTTCCTGATCGGCGGGGGTAGTGCATCATACCACGCACTCCGAGACGTCTCAACGCGAGCAGCCCAGGGTTGTTTCGGCTGCATGGAGTGGGCGTGAACAAAGAGCAGGAGATCGTCTTTCGATGGCTGGGAACCCGTGACTGGGGAGAAGCGCATGCGCTTCAACTTCGGATCCGGGATCGGGTTGTGCTCGGCGCTTCCCCCGGGGAGGTGCTCATGATGGAGCATCCGGCGGTCATCACCGCGGGTCGACAGGCCTCTCGGCGGGATCTGCAGATTTCGGCGGAGGCTCTCCGGGCTCGGGGCATCACATTCGTCCAATCCGAGCGGGGAGGACATCTCACCTTGCATCTCCCCGGTCAGCTCGTTTTCTACCCCATCATCCCACTTCAGTCTCTTCGGATGGGAGTGAATCAATACGTTCGCGTCCTCGCAGAGACTCTGGTGGAATGGCTCTCCGTTCATCAACTCTCCGGCGAGTGGAAGGACGATGCACCCGGCGTCTGGGTCGGACCCAATGGTTCCCGCAAGATCGCGTCCGTGGGCATTCATGTGCACAAGCAGGTGCCGATTCATGGTGCGTCCTTGAACCTGTCCCCTGATCTCGCGTTGTTCCAGATGCTCAGACCCTGCGGATTCTCATCGAATGTGATGACGAGCTTCGAAGCGGAAGGAGGAACGTCCCTTTCCGTGGAGGAGGCCGCGCGTCAGATCGCTCCGGTCCTCGCAGAGAAGCTGGGTGTGAAGTGGGGCGGATTCGATTCGGATTGAAGGCGTCAGGGGGTCATTGGACGATCATGATGCCGTCGTCCCAGCTGACGTCCATCTCCACACCGGTTCCGAGGGTCGCTGTGAAGCTTGTGGCATGGACTGATGCCCCCCCCGGAACAAGGAGCTTGAAGCGCGCTTGCAAGACTTCGGGATTGCCCTCGATTGCGCCTGAGATGTCCACGAACGCGTTGGAAAGGGCCGTGAAGGGCGACGAGGTGTGCACGAATGCGCACAGCCCCTCCCCCGGAAGTGTCTGCTGGTTCAAATTGTTCGAGAACCCACCGGGATCCCAGGCGGTTGGGTCCGTGTGTTCACAGGAGATGGTGTGCCCGCTGGACAACTGCTTGATGGGTCCGCCGAGAATGTCGAATTCAAAGCAGGAGGGACCAAAGCAGAGTTCGTCAAAGATGCTGATGAAGGAGAGATGTGCGTTGGGGTATTTGAACTTGAGCTGGGCTGCGGCGGCGGAAGCACTGTCGAAGCTCGCTCGGGCGATCTGGAGTGGACAGTCGAGGATGTCCCCCACTGCGCCGTCCAGGGAGCAGAGCACGGGGAGTTCACAGCCCTCGTCCGTGGAGAATTCGGACCATTGGCACATCCCTGTTCCGTTGCATTGTTCATTGGCGGTACAGGGGTCTCCATCGTTGCACGACGTCCCGGCAGGCTCCACGCCATGCAGACATCCCGTTCCCAGCGCGTTGCAGAAATCGATCGTGCACGAGTTGTCGTCATTGCAGACTTCATCCCCAGCCACGTCCCCCGTGCACTTTCCGGCTGCGCATGCGTCGTTCGTGGTGCAGATGTTGCCGTCGTCGCAGATCGCGCTGAAGACTCCCGTGCACGCACCCGATGCGCACGCGTCCTCATGGGTGCAGAGATCGTTGTCGTCACAGGCAACGCCGTTGTCCTTGAACAACACCTGACAATCCGCGATTTCATCGCATGTCGCGACCGTGCAATCGTCTCCGTCGTCGCAGGCGGAATCCGAGGGATATGAGAAGCATGCACCGCTCGCGTCGCAGCCATCCATGGTGCATGCGATGCCGTCATCGCAATCTCCGAGCAGACAGGTCACCACGTCGCATGTGTCGGGACATCCATTCCCGTCGGCATCCAGCTCGGACGAAAGGGGTATCCCGAGGACGTAGTTGATCACGAGGAGGAGGTCGATGACGTCATGTGTGCCGTCACAGTTGGGATCCGTGTTCAGGACGCTCTCTCCGGTACATGCAGGCACATTGGCGAAGTCTCCATCAGAAAGCTCCCACAGGGCTGTGAGTGATTCACATTGAACATCACTGATGTCCGTGACCCCGTTTTGCGTGATGTCGCCCAGTGGGTCGAGACAATGCGCTTCAGCGGTGTGCGGAAACAGGAGAGAACCCATCACAAGCAGGGCGCCGACAGGAAGGATACGAGGGGAAAGAGCGATGGACATGCCCGGTCAACTCCAGTGCAGATGGATGGTTGGCCGAGGAAGTCTAACAGGATTCGAGACCTCTCGGACATGGTTTAGTCCATTTCAGGGTACTGAGCCGCTTGCGCGAGAGAGGGTCCACGCGTCGACTGACAAACAGCCCGCCGACAACAGAGTGGTTGCGGCCGCATCCAGGGTGGCGCCGGTGGTCAGCACATCGTCGATCAAGAGTGCATGAATGCCCGTGAGAGAGCGTCGTGCACGGAAGGCACTCTTCACGTTTCTCCGGCGTTGAGAGGGGGAGAGGCCAGGTTGCAGGACCGTGTCCCGGGTACGGACGAGGGCCCGGAGAGGCCGTTCGCACCCCAGTCGCTGGGTCAGGGCCCGGGCAAGAAGAAACGCCTGGTTGTATCCCCGTTTCCTGCGCCGTCGGGAGTGCAGGGGGATGGGAATGATGCGCGTGTTCTCGGCGGGACGTGGAAGTCTGTCGTGCGTGTCCGCGAGTTGAAGGAGAGCGCGTGCGTTCTGGGCCTGTCCATGCTTCAGGCGAAGAATGCTCTGAGCGATGGGACCGCCATGGACAAATGCGCTGGACGCATGGTGATACGCGGGAGGATGCGCGAGACAGCGACCGCAGAGTGCGGGGATATCGCTCACAACGGCGGGAAGCAGGAATCCACAGCGATCACAGGTTGCGCAATCGATGGGCCACACTCCATGCATGCATTCCTCACAGGGAGAGTCGACAGCTTCTCCCGGGGCGAGGGGGCCATCACAACACATGCAGTGGGGTGGAAAGAGCACATCCCGCATGGCGTGGCTGAGGTGAATCGGGAGCAGGAATCGGGGTCCGGGCATGGGTTTCCTCCAGAACCGATAGTCGGACCGAAGGGGAGGAATGGGGCGTGAATTCAGCGGTGGTAGGGAGCTCCCCGGAGAATCGCGTCGGCTCGATAGAGCTGTTCCGTGAGAAGCGTCACGGCCATTTGATGGGGGAGCGTCATTTTCGACAGGGAGAGGACCTGATTGGCGTTCGCGACGAGGTTTCTGTCCAGACCATTGGCGCTTCCGATGAGGAATGCGATTCCGCGTGTGCTCTCCCGAACGCGGTTTCCGAGCCATTGAGAGAAGGCCTCGCTCGTTTTCTGCTTGCCGGTGGCATCCAGGGCCACCTGGAGGAATCCCTCGGGAATGCGTTGAATCAGGCGTTCCGCTTCAATCGCCAGGGCTCTCGGGCTCTCTGATTTCTCTGCGCGGACCGAGATCACTTCGAGGGTGAAGCGACCGCGGAGACGCTTTCGATAGTCTTCGACGAGGCTCAGGAGTCCCTTGTCTTTCATGGGAGCGGGCATCAGGATCAGGATCTTCATGACGGGATGCCCGTGGCAATCAGCCGAGATCCCAGGGGGAGGCGGGATCCGCCTGCAACCAGTCGGGCTCTTCCAGGGGGATCTCGGTGGCATCCGACCAGAGCTTCTCGAGCTCGTAGTAGTCCCGAACCGGCTGGTAGAGGATGTGGATCACCACGTCGACATAATCGAGCAGAACCCATCGGCCGGAGCTTCGTCCTTCGATGCCGTTCGGGCGCATCTTGTGATTCGCCTTGAGCGTGGATTCGATGTGTTCAGCGATCGCGTTGACCTGGCGATCCGAGTTTCCACTGCAGATCAGGACGTGATCGGTGTAGCCCACCAATTCGCCGACATCCATGGCGACGAGGTGAATGGCTTTCTTCTCCCAGGCCGCCGCGGCGATTTCCTCCACCAGTGCCTTTCCAGTGAGCGCTGAGGACGAAGAGGGATCAGAGGGGGGAGCGGTCTTGTTTTCAGTCACGGATGTGCCCATTGCCAGTTACCACGAATTTGCGAGTCGTGAGCTCGATGAG
>CAVOCR010000178.1:0-5272 GCA_963694245.1 Myxococcota bacterium | reverse complement strand
TGGGGGCACGACGGATCCTCGAAGGGCGTTCATCATGAGCACGCGGCCCCCTCTCGCAGAGTTCATCCGCTCCCTGGCCGACGCGCGAATCCACGTCGTTGGACTCGCAGGAACGGAGTGCGCCGCGTTCCTCAACGTGCTGGGAACCCACGGCATCACGCGCTCCGTGGTCGTTCATGACCTCGCCGTGGATCTGGAAGCGGCCTGGAAGACGTTCGCGACCACCCATGTCGCCCTGAAGAGGGAGGCCCGGAGATCACTCTTCGAACGACTGGTGGCGGACTTTCCGGAAATCAGACTGGGCTCCGACTATCTCGATGGAATCGAAGACTCGGATCTTGTCTTCGTGGCCCAGAGCTGGGATCTCTACGAAGCCAATGCGCCCATTGCGGAGCTTCTCGAGCGGGATCCCGCCCGGGCGTGCACCCTCATGGATCTCTACCTGCGGCACCTCCCCTGCCGGGTCGTGGGCGTGACAGGCACCAACGGAAAAACCACGGTCGCCTCCATGATCGCCGGGATCCTGGACGCCGCGGGGGCCGAGGTCGCGATCGGGGGAAATCACCGCTATCACCCACAGCTGCTCCCGGAGCTCGATGCCCTTCCTGCGGAGGCGATCGCGGTCCTGGAGATCTCCCACAAACACCTGAACCGACTCGAAAACGGTCCCGAAATCGCCCTCGTGACCAACATTGCGGGGGATCACCTGGACCAGTTCGACAGCTTCTCGGAATACGCCGCGATCAAGGCCCGACTCGTGGAGAAGCAACACGCTTCCGACACGGCGATTCTTCTCGTCGATGACCCCGAGCTTCGGCAGCTCGCCATGCGGGCACCTTCCCGGGTGATACCGGTCACTGCGGACGCCACCGACCCGAACCGGGGCGCCTGGATCACGGCGGACCAGATCCACGCCCGGGACCCCGGGGGCGAAGTCCACGCCTTCGACCGCTCACTCCTGCGCGTTCCGGGAACCCACAACGCGCTCAACGCGGCGCTCGCCATCAGCGCCGCGCTTCAGCTCAACGTCTCGCCGGACGCGATCCGCGAGGGACTCACGGGATTTCGAGGAGTGAAGCATCGCCTCGAGTACCTCCGAAACATCGGGGGAGTGCGAATCTACGACGACACCGCGGCCACCTCTCCCGCGGCCACACACGCGGCCGTTCGCGCCCTTCAGGAAGAGGGCGCTCCCTCGGTCCTCATCATCGGCGGAGACGCGAAGGGCAATGACTACAGCGCCCTCGGACAACTGCTGGGAAGAGCAGAACTCCCCTGGGTCGCGCTTCCGGGCGATGCGGCGGCGGCATTGACCGCGGCAGGTGGAGGATCCCCCTTGTCCGAAGCGACGACGCTCGAAGAGGCGATGACCCACGGGTTGGAGCACCTGAACGGGGAAGGCGCCCTTCTGGTCTCCCCCGCTGGAGCGGGTTTTCACACGCAGCACGCAGGACTTCGGAGTCTCGTCCGGATGTGGGGTCGGACTCCACGGGCTTGAGAGCCCCTTGCAGCCCTCCTCCAAGTCGGTTAAATGAAGCCTGAGACAGAAAGCGGGAACACAGTGACCCTGGCAACGAACATGGCCTCGAATCCAGACATCGCACCAGACGCGCCGCACGAGATTCCCGTGGAACTTCTCGAGCGCCTCCATGACTGGACTCAGAATGTCCTCGCGCTGATCACGGCGCGACTCCCTCCGGAATCGGAGACCCTCGAACCGGCGCGCCACACCCTCGCCTCAGGCGGAAAACACATTCGCGTTCGACTGACGCTTCTCTCCGCCATGGCGGCAGGGCTGGACCAGAACACAGCCTCTTCACTCGCTGCAGCCGCGGAAATGGTGCATACCGCGACGCTCATCCATGATGACGTGATCGATGGGGGCGATGAACGACGGGGCCAGATCGCCGCCCACGTAGTCCACGGAAACAAGCACGCGATTCTGGGAGGCGATCTCCTCCTGATTCAAGCGCTCCGACTCGTGCACACCGACACCTCAAGCGCGGTGGCGACCGAGCTCATGGACATCATCAGCGACATGGTGGAAGCCGAGTACCTGCAGATGAAGACGCAGTACACGCTCCCCTTCCAGGCGGAGACCGCACAGACCATCAATCAGGGAAAGACCGCACGACTCTTTGGGTGGTGCATGTCGGCTCCCTGGATGATGGCCGGGGAATCCCCCGAATTCGTTCCCGCCGCTCGTGCGTTTGGCGAGCAGATGGGTGCCGTCTTTCAGCAAATGGATGATCTCCTCGACCTGGTGGGAACATCCCAGGAAATCGGAAAGCCGGGTCTTCAGGATCTGCGCGAGGGAAAAATCACCTCGGCCCTCGGCGCGCTCCTCGACAAGGACCCCTCGGGGCTCGCACGTATCGAGCACATCTGGAAGCTCGGTGAGAGCGGAGCCAGTCAGGAGAGGGAACTGGAGGCATTTCGCGCCTGGGTGGCTGAACTCGACCTGATCGGGGAACTCCGGGAGCATCTGCAGACCGACACCCTGGCGAGCCTCGCGCTCCTGGACACGCTACCGGCCAGCGACGCTCGGAATGCCATCGGATCCATCACCCGGGAACTGGTCGAACGCTCCCGCTGAGAGCGCATGCGCGCGGCTCAGACTCCCCGAAAAACCGATGATGAGTCCCCGGAGACGGGATTCAAGCGCTCGCTTCCGGGGCCTTTCGAAGCCAGAGGGTGGCGCAGGTGACCAGCGCCGCGGGAGCCGTGATCCAGAGGGCTTGATGCGTCACGCCCAGCGCCGCCGCGACCAGGAGCATCATCACAAAGGAGTCCCGGCGGAAGAGGACCGTGAGCACGCCCATCACGCGAGCGCCCACATTCTGGGGGCCCGCGGGCGGCGCCGCATCAAACCAGTCAAACGCGAGAATGTCTCCGCGTCCATGACGCCAGCACCAGAGATAGTAATAGGCACTCGTCGCCATGAGCGGTAGCACTGTCGCGCCTCCGAGCCAGAGCCACTGCTCGGAACCCGTACGCTGCCAGGCTCCCAGCGCAAGACAGGCGAAAAACCCCTGATTCGCGATGTCATCGGAGACCGTGTCGAGCCACTCGCCCATCACGCTCGACTGGATGCGCATCCTCGCGAGTTCACCATCCACGCCGTCGAGCACCGAATTGAGCTGCAGAAGCGCCGCGCCGATGAGCACATCGGCATACGTGCCCTGCAGTGCAAACCATGCCCCGGCGATGCCAAAGAGGAGATTGAACACCGTGATCTGATTGGGACTGATTCTCCACTTCACGATGCGCCGGCTGACAAAGAGGCTGACATGGCGATTGAACCCACGGGACACGTAGCCATCGGTGGCCTTCCGGCACCCCTCCCACAACGCGCTCTCCGTCGCCGCGCGGGAGGACTCGTCTTCCACCCGACCCACGCAATCTCCGCTCTCGAATCGGGGACCCCAGCGCTCCACCTCGCACGCGACCGTCTCCCCCGCGATCACGGATCGAAGCCATGCCTCGAAGGGCGCCGGTGGAACAGAACCCACCGCCAGCAGGCCATCCCCCGCGCAGTCCATGTCCACGCCAAAGCAGCTCTCCGTGTCCCCGTCCGACGCACACATCGCTTGAACGACCTTGCGCTCATGCACCCAGCGAGCGTCCAGCACGAGCGTTCCCATGGGAGCCTCATGCAGGGCTGCGAGCGCCAACTCCACTGCGTTCCCGGCATGCCGGGCACCGATCAGCGAGATCTCTTCCAGTTGCAGCCATCCTCCGAGCGCCCGCTCCGCAGCCGCATGGCAGGCCTCCGGCACCAGCACGGTGATCGGTCCCACTCCCACGACCCGCAACAAACGCGCCTGTCGGAGCAGCAACTTCACGCCCCCCACGTCGCGCAGCAATGCGTCGCCGCCCTCTGCGGAGTCGAGATGCATCGCGAGAATCAATCCGTGTTTCACGCCCGCAGACTCCCCGCGAAATGCGAACCCTGTCAACTCCACAACATGGTTCCTTGTCATCACAAGGCCCCATTGCTAGCTTCGCGCTCGAAATCCCGACTCTGGAGGAGACGTGAAAGGATTGATCCTCGCTGCCGGAATGGGCACGCGACTGCTGCCGCTCACCGCAGACCGCCCGAAGCCCCTGGTCGACATCGGAGGCGTGACGCTCATGGATCGGATGATCGGGCAATGCGCCGAGATCGGGCTGGACGAGGTCGTCATCGTGACAGGCTACATGCACGATTTCGTGGTGAACTGGCTGGAAGAGCACCCGCACTCCATCCCCACCCGGACGGTCGAGAACACGGAATACGCGACCATCAACAATGCCCACTCCGTGTTCGTCGCCCGCGATGCGCTCGAAGGCGAAGCGTTCCTGAAGTTCGACGGCGACCTGATCCTCGAGACCTCGCTGCTCCAGCGACTCGTCGATCATCCCGCCCCCACCGCCGCCATCATCGACGCCACGGGGGCCCTGGATGAAGAGGCGATGAAAGCCAGGATCGACGCCGATGGCGCCATCCAGGCGTTTGGGAAATGGCTCGATCTCGCGACCAGCAGCGGCGAATCCATCGGGGTCGAAAAAATCGGCGCCGCCGACAGTCCCCATTTTTTCGACGCCATCCACCAGAGAGTCCATGTCGACGGGGAGGTCGACATCTACTACGAGGATGTCTACCACACCCTCCTGAAGGGGGATTGGAGCATGCAGGCGGTCAAAACCGAGGGCGCAATCTGGTCCGAGGTGGACAACGCGGAGGACCTCGCTTTTGCGCGCCAATGTCACGCACGCATCACTGCACAGGGCACGGCATGAGCGGAGGGTCCCGACGACTGGCGGAGATCCGAGCCCAGTTCAAGCCTGCAGATGTGGAAGAGCCCATCGACTACTGGTTCCATCGCCCGCTGGCGGGCGCATTGGTCAACGTGCTGATTCCGCTCCCCATCACCCCGACCCAGGTGACCCTTCTCTCCGGCGTGATCGGGGCCCTGAGTGGATACGCCATGGCCCAGTTCACCCCCGAAGAGCCCTTCTGGGCCCTGGTGGGGGCGGCCCTTCTTCTCTTCTCCGTCGTCCTGGACTGCGCGGATGGTCAGCTCGCCCGTGCACGGAATGAGGCCTCCGTCGTCGGCCGCGCCATCGACGGCATGGTCGACGTGGTCGCGCCGCTTTCCATGTTTCTGGGAATGGCGCACGTGCTCCATGATCAAATGGGCTTCACGTGGCTCTGGATTCACCTGGTCGGCTGGCCGACCGGTCTCTGCCTCTTCTGGCACGTGAACCAGTATGATCATGCCAAGAACCT
>CAVOCR010000177.1:0-5274 GCA_963694245.1 Myxococcota bacterium | reverse complement strand
TGGAAAGATTGAAGACCTCGTTCTTGGGCTGGAAGTCGTGATTGGGACGGGTGAGGTACTTCGGACCGGGGTGTTTGGAACCCAGGAGGAAGTCGACTTCACCCCGGTGTTCGTGGGAAGCGAGGGGACTCTGGGAGTTGTCACCCGGGTCCTTCTACGGGTTCACCGGGCTCCAGAATCACGTCGAGCACGTGGTTTTCTGGTGGGAAGATTCGCTGATGGCGTCGCTGCCATGCGTGACGCCATGCATGTCGGAGTGCGGCCGGCGGTGCTCCGACTCTACGATCCCTTTGACACGTTTCTCGCGCGTCGTACGGGCTTTTCGTTTCAACACGGGGCTTCCGCGTCGCGGCTTGCGTCGTTTCTCCAGGTCTCGACGGATGAGGTGACTCTTGGGGATTCCCTGGTCGGGGCCGGAGATCGGCTTCGTGGGCTCCTTCTCGGGACCTTTCGTCCGATCTTTGAGAATTCGCGGGGGCGTGCGCTGTACACGGCATTTGCGAATCCGGGGATCACCAATCGTGTCATGGGGCTCGTTTCTGGCTCGGGGAAGTCGCTGCTCATCGTCGCGTTGGAAGGCGAGAGCGGACGCGTCACGGAAGACGTGGGGCGCGTCCAGACCATCATGGCGGGGATCGGTGCGGAGGATCTGGGAGATGAGACGGGCCAGAGCTGGCTCGATGGTTGTCTCCATGCCCCGTCCAGCGCGACGGCGGTGTTTGAGGAGGGGGCATTTGTCGACACCATCGAGGTCTCGGCCACATGGGGCCGGGCGATGGAAGTCCACGATGAGGTGCGCCGCGTCATTGCGAGTCGTGCGCTTGTCGTCTCTCATTTCTCGCATGCCTATCCCGAGGGATGTGCCATTCAGTTCACCTTCGCGGGATCGAGTGGAACGCTCGCGGAGACGGAGAGATTGCATGCGGACGTGTGGGACGACGCGCTCTCCATGGTGCTCCGAACAGGAGGGGCGATCAGTCATCACCACGGGATTGGTCGTCAAAAACGTGAATTCTTCGCACGTGAAATGGGCGACGGATGGGAACTCTATGCGGCCGTGAAGGCGGAGATGGATCCCCGCGGTATTCTCAATCCGGGGAAGCTGCTGCCGGATGGGGTGCAGAATTCCCGTGAGGAGGCCTCATGACCGATGTGTTCAATGCGCTCGGTCGCGAGCTGAAAGGAGTCTTTCCCGCGGCGCGCATCGAGTTTCTGCCCGGGGTCGGTGGAGATGAGCATGCGTGGACGATCATCGTTCACCCCCGAGGCGAAGGGGACATCTTCAAGACAGTCCAGATTGCGGGCGAGGAGGGAATCCCCGTCCGCGTGGGCGGACGAACGCCGGATGGACGGCCCCCTGTGATTCCGGGAGGCGCGGTTCGCATCGACATGACCGGCATGGATCGCATCCTCGAATTCGATGAGCAGAGTCACCTCGTCCGTGTTCAGGTCGGAGTGTCGGTGGCGGTTCTCCAGAGTCGACTCGCGGAGCGTGAGTTGATGCTGGGATGGAGCATTCATGGGGAAACCCCCCATACCCTCGGGGCGGTCTTCTCGGGGGCAGTGCCGGTTCGCTGGGGTTCTCGGCATGAGTCGCCGATTGATGGCGTTCGGGCACTCAAGGCGGTTCTTCCGAGCGGCGGGGTCGTCACGAGCACGCCCGCGCCCCGACGGGCGACGGGACCGGATCTCAAGCAGCTTCTTCTGGGAACCCGGGGTCGCCTTGGAATCTTGAGCGAGGTCTCTCTCCGGGTGCATCCGTGGCCGGAGGTGCAGGAGGTGATGACGGTGGATGTGCCGGTTGCACGCGTGTGCGGCCTGGGGACGGTGTTGCAGCACCATGTGCGGCCCCATCTCCTCGAGATCGATGTGGACTCGGATGGAATGGCGCACGTGATGGCATCATTGCAGGGAACCGTGTCGGAAGTGGATGCGGCTCGGAGCGCTCTCCAGGAGGTGCTGGACACGGCGCTGGAGACGATAGCCGGGTTGCCGGCAGGGGTCGCGCCGATGGGAGATGATCTGGCGCTGTCGTGGACAGCATTTCATGCCTTTGTCGAGTCGTGGAGCGAGGGCAGGCGTCGGAAGCCCTTTCGCGTGAAGCGGATGACGGGTGTGGGAGTGGTGCTCTCCGGAGGCGGGGTGACGGCCCGCAAGAAAGCCTTGTCGAAGCTGGGTCTCTGCTCCCGTCCCTCGGATGGTCGGGCGACCCGGCATTTGCAGGCCATCAAGGCGACTTTGGACCCCCGGAACATTCTGGGGGCGTTGGAAGACTGACCTCTCTTGACGGAGGGCGGTTGACGTCGGAAAGTCACGACGAGCGGCACGAGGCGCAGGAATGGCGAAGCCCCGAAAAAACAGGAAGCAGGCCCCCATCCCCCTGGGAACAGTGAGGGCGATGGCATTTGCGATGCTCGCAGGATGCGGCGTCTTCCTCTCTTTTCCCAACGGATTCGGGGTGGAGTTTCCTTTCCTGGAATGGTGTGCCCTGGTTCCGCTTCTCGTGGCGATTCGAGGGAGGGGGTTGAAATCGGCCTTCTATCTGGGACTGCTCACGGGCTTCGTGACCAATCTGGGTGGGTTCTACTGGATCTCCGACCTTCTTCTGGATTTCGGTCATCTGCCGTTTTGGCTGTCCTGGCTTCTCTGTGGCTTGAATGCCCTGTATCAGGGCCTCGTCTTCGCCTTGTTTACGACGGGCGTCTCTCTGTTCCATCGGCGCTTTGGGATTCCCATCGCGGTCTCGGCGCCCGTGGCATTCGTGGTTGCTGAATCGCTGGTCCCCTTGATCTTCCCCTGGTATTTCGCGAACGGGCAATACACGTTCACTGTCATCATTCAGATCGTGGAACTCTGTGGTCTCACGGGGCTGACCATCCTCCTCGTGCTGGTGAATGTGACGATCTACCGATGGTGGGAGTCCCGACAGGAGCAGGACGCTCCTCCGTTTCGGTTGGTGCAGATTGTCGGTGGCTTGTTTGTCACAGCGCTGATCTTTGGCGTGATTCGAATGGCACAGATGGATACCGCCATGGCCGAGGCGCCTGCGCTGCAGGTGGGGATGGTGGAAGCGGATGTCGGGATTTTTGAGAAAGAGGCGCGGGGGCTGACCTTTCAGCAACGTCTCGAGCAATTGCGTTTCAATCTCGTCAAACATCAGCGTCTGTCGGCCCAGCTCGAGGCCAAGGGAACGGAACTGATCGTGTGGCCCGAGTCGTCGTATCTCCCCCTGGGCAACATCTGGTTCAAGCGCTCGGATCTTCTGGCCGTGGCAGTGGGCGCGAATGGAACGCTTCATGAACGCCGGGGGAGTCAGTGGGTCGCCCCGGATTCAGAGTTGCCCCCAGGAGTCGGAGGGGCCCGTCTGCATGCGGTGTGGTCCGGATTTGAAGAGGGGGTCTATGCGGTCGGGGATGGTGGATTGATCGTCCATCATGACGGTCGCACCTGGAAAGCGTTCGACTCGGGAGTCGGTGAAGCTCTCACCCATGTCACGGGCCAGGTGAATGCCGAGGGACAGCGGGTCGCGGTCTGGGCAGCGAGCGATTCCGGTCTCGCCGTCCACGTCAATGCCGCGGGAGAGGTCTCCTCGGAGCGGATTCCGGGGGGAGGGCGCATTCAGGGTCTGGCGATGGCGCCTTCGAAGGCGCTGGTCATCGCAGTGGGTACCCAGGGCCGCATTGCCGAGCGGACCGAGTCGGGATGGACACTGATCGCGTCTCCGACTCGCAATCATCTCCATGACGTCTGGATCACTCGCGGAGGGGAGGCGGTCGCCGTCGGAGATCACGGGACTCTGCTGGTTCGCTCGAGCGGCACCTGGAGAGAGGTCGTGTCCAGCGCGGGCGGCACCTTGCGGGCGGTATGGGGAACGGACGTGGATTCGATCGTCGCGGTCGGCGATCAGGGCCGCATTCTTCGATTTGATGGGTCGCGATGGCGGATTGAGAAGGGAGGCGTCTCGACAGATCTCGTGGACGTCCATGGGCTCGTGGACGGGCGCATGTTCGCCGTCACGGCCTCGGGTGATGTCCTCGAGCGCGGAGGAGATGGGGATTGGCGTGTGGCGGCTCTTCCCGGCGAGGCGCCCGTCTCCGCGGTAACCGGGGTGCCCTTTCAGAGTGGGCCCGTTCTTCCGACCGATGTGGCCGTCCTCTACGCGTCTCCGACACCGCTCCCCGAGGGGAGTGCGGCAGGGACTGCGAACGCTGTGGATGCCGTGCATCCCCGGGAGAAGACCGCCGTTCAGCGCGGGTATCGACTTCCGACGATCTTTGGCGCGGTCACCTGGGAAGACGGAAAGGTGGCGAGTCCCCGGTACAACACGGCGCTTCTCGTCGACGGGGAAGGCAATGTCCAGGGGGGAGTGGACAAGCATCACCTTCTGGTGTTTGGAGAGTACATTCCCTTCGGGGACATGTTCCCGGTTCTCTACGAATGGTTGCCCCAGGCCTCCCATTTCAGTGCAGGGAAGACGATCACGACGATTCCGTACCGTGGGCACCGCCTGGGGATCCTCATCTGCTACGAGGACATTCTTCCGCGCTTCACTCGACGAGTGGTCGGGAAAGGAGCGGAGGTCCTGATCAACGTCACGAATGATGCCTGGTTTGGTCAGACGGCGGAGCCCTGGCTGCATCTCGCACTCGCGGTCTTCCGCACGGTGGAGAATCGTCGTTTCCTCGTACGTTCCACGAACACAGGGGTCAGCGCTTTCGTGGATGCCAATGGACGGATTCTCCAGCACACGTCGCTGGACTCCATGGAGGCCATCCAGGAACGGGTTCCGCTCTTGACGATGGAGACGCTCTTCAGTCGTGTCGGCGATTGGATGATGATGCTCTGCCATGTCGCCATGGTGCTTTTCTTCATCCACGGCCTCTGGCCAGGAATCCGAGAGCGCCGTTAGGGAGGGAGGGGAGCTTCTGTTCCCGGCCTCAAGCGGCCGTGTCCTGGATGGCGAAGACCGAGAGTTCTCCAGAGCGGTCGCACTCCATGGCTTCCAGCGCGGCTGCCGCGGCGGACAGGGTGGTGATGCATGGGACACCGTGGGAGGAGGCCGCAATGCGAATCGCTCGCTCATCAAAATAGGATTGCGCGCCGAGGGGCGTGTTGATGACGAGCTGGGTGTCCCCGTTTCGAATCACGTCCTCGACATTGGGTCGCCCCTCGCGGACCTTGAACACCAGCTGGGCGGGAATGCCGTGATCGAAGAGGTAGAGGGCGGTCCCACGCGTTCCGATGATCTTGAATCCGAGTTCATGGAGCTTGCGT
>CAVOCR010000176.1:0-5279 GCA_963694245.1 Myxococcota bacterium | reverse complement strand
GGGTCGATCTCAGCCCCATTGCCCTCGTGATCGGCGAGTCGACACGCCCCAATGGACAAATTGGCGAGGTGGTATCCGGGAGCGGAGACTCCGGAGTTCCCTCGCTCTTCATCGGTGGAACCTGGGGCAATGGAGTGGGTCTCGACACGGGCTCGGCCTACCTGACGGAACTCCTCCCCTGATGGTGACGACTGCCTTCAGCCCAGAGACGCTCGTCTCACTCGACCGAATTCACGAGAGACTGGAAAGCGCACGAAGAGTCCTGTTCATCACCGGGGCCGGGCTCTCCGCTGATTCTGGGATGCCGACCTATCGGGGAATCGGGGGACTCTACAACCAGGGAGCCACCGAAGAGGGTGTCCGGATCGAAGAGGCGCTCTCGGGACCCATGATGCGGGACGATCCTGCGCTCTGCTGGAAGTACATCGCCCAGATCGAGGCCGCGTGCAGGGGGGCGCATCCCAACGCCGGGCACCGCGCCATCGCGGAACTGGAAGAAAGGCTCGACGTCCACGTCCTGACCCAGAATGTCGATGGACTTCACGCACGCGCGGGTTCCACTCAGATCATCCCCATCCACGGAGACGTCCACCTCCTTCGATGTACACGCTGCCCATGGCACGAAACGGTTCTGGACTACGCGGCCCTCGCGCTGCCGCCGGCATGTCCCGACTGCTCCGCCCTCGTCCGGCCAGAAGTCGTCCTCTTCGGAGAGATGCTCCCGAGCGCTCCGTTGCGCGCCCTGCTGACCGAGGTGCAGCGCGGCTTCGACGCCGTGTTCTCCGTCGGCACCACCAGCGTCTTTCCCTACATCGCCGAACCGGTGCTTCAGGCCCGCGCACGGGGTGCATTGACCGTGGAGGTCAACCCCGGAGAAACCTCCTTGAGTGGAATCGTCGATGAGAAAATCGCTCACGGAGCGGCGGATGTGCTCGCAGCGATTCGCGACCGTCTCCGATAGATCAGCGCCAGAAGCAGCAGACCCATTCCCCACGCCCCCTCGCCAGGACGTGAAGCGCTGCATCCACCGCTTTCAGCCTGATTCCCGGAGAAGGAGGAGGGGGTGTCTTTCGAGGGTCCACCACCGGGGGAATCCCCCTTGCGATCCGGATCGTCCGCACGGGGAGAACTCTCGGATGGAGATCCCGTCCCATGATAGGAGAAGCCCCCCTCCTTGGAGTCCACCTGACCGTTTCCATTCCAGTCGCAGGCGTCTCCAATTCCGTCCTGATTGCTGTCCAGCTGCTCCGGATTCCACGTCCAGGGGCAGTTGTCCCGCGGCATGAAGGCACTGGCCGGAACGACCTCCCGCGACCACTGGCCCCGCGACGCCCACTCCAGAGTCAGGGCGATGCCTCCCCCGTGCTCAAAGAACTCCACGCGGATCACATGGATTCCGGGGGTGAGATGCATCCCTCCCCCCACCGTCTTGTTGCCGTGCAGTCCATCATTGAGGATGACTTCGACATCATCGATGAAGAGACGGCTTCCATCATCACTCGAGAGCCAGAAATGATATTCAGCATCCCGTGGGATCACCAGCTGACCGACAAATTGGACGGCGATGTGATCGTAGAGACCCAGGGGGTTGCCGAACACGATTCCGGACGTCGGCGGATAGTTCAGGTGAGGCCGGACCCCGACCGCATCCGGCGGTCCGAGACCGGAGAATTCAGGAAGATTGGAGAGGCCGCCCTGGGCCCAGAAGAACGCGGAGAGCGCATCTCCGCCCCCATCAGGCCATCCGTCCCCATCGGAATCCTGACATTGATTCCCCACGCCGTCCCCGTCCGTGTCCAGCTGAGAGGCGTTGACCACCAGGGGGCAGGTATCGCAGTGATCGCCTGTGAAATCCCCGTCCAGGTCGACCTGATCCACATTCGGCTCTCCGAAGCAGTTGTCACAAAGATCCCCCGCTCCGTCCCCGTCCGCGTCCTCCTGAAGCGGGTCGACCACATCGAGGCATACGTCGCAGGCATCCCCGAGGCCGTCTCCATCCCCGTCCATCTGATCCGGATTCGCCACCAGAGGGCAGTTGTCGCGAAACACGACAACAGTCGTCGGACGCGCTGGAAACCCGACGTCTTCGACGGGATGCACCCAGAACGTGGCGGTCGCAACCTGCCCCTCTTCCGGAAGCAGATCCGGCTGAATCTCCATCGTGATCGGTTCCCCCGACGTCGTTCCGGCCAGAGCGCTCACGGAAAGCCAGGGCGGAACCTCCCCGGTCAACTCGAACCACACGCCTTCATTTGCATTCGCGGTGATGACCAGCTCAGGGACCCCGGAGGTCGGGCCATCCAGAAACACGGGGAGAACACGCGGAGACTGAAGCGCGGCTGTGGGCTGCTGCTGCGCATCCATGGCATGAGACGACACCAGCGCGAAGGGCTGGGGACTCCCATCGAAGAGCGTATCGGCGGCATCCACCTCCAGGGTCCACACCCCCTCCATGGCCTCCTCCAGGGAGACATGCACCCGCTCAACGTTGTCCCGGCGATTGGGACCGGACTGGACCGCCTCAAGCGTCAGGTCCTCCGGCACAAACGCCCACGGATGGTGCACTGTGCCATCCGGGGCGATGAGTCTCAGGTCGAGGTCGTTGACGAGCGCAGGCGTGGGATCATCCTTGTCCCCCGTGTTGACCTCTCCGGCCACATCGGTCCAGGCCAGAGTGGCGACAAGCGGGGCGTCGCCCGGCGCTGTCATTTCCCACCGAAGCGGTTCGGATGCCTCCGTACAGACTTCCTGCACCATCCGGGTCACGTCTTGACCGTACGTGTCCTCCAGGACCTGCGCCGCCGACGCGAAATCTGCGACCCCATGTCCGAATCGAGGGCGCGGACGCCCATCTCCGGACTTCGTCACCGCACCCTGCACGAGGAGCGCAAGGATCTCGGCGGGACGAGGACTGCCGTTGGAACGAAGCGCCGCATACTGTTCCATCAGAACGGCGACGCCTCCCGTGACCGTTGGAGACGAGAGGCTGGTCCCCGTTGATTTCGAATAGCCTCCTCCGACGGTCGTGGTCTTGAGATCCGTTCCATTCGCGAGGACATCCGGCTTGACCCGACCATCGTCGGTGGGACCGGCGCTGCTCGCACCCCAGATCTTGATGTCGTCGGCCTCGGGTGGATCTGCCGTGAGGTCCTTGATCGCTCCCACGATGATCACGTTCTTGGCCGTCGAATCCGGGGACAGACAATCCCGCTTGTCCGCGCAATCCTTCGGCTGGTCCTCCGGGGGATCGTCAGGGCCGTTCCCGCCCTCATTCCCCGCCGCCTTGACCCAGACATGCCCGGTCTCATGCACCACGAGGTCCTCCCGCCGCGCATCCTCCGAGTACTTCCCGAAGTACAAGTCTCCGAGCCAGACCCATCCCTCCTGCCAATCGTAGATCCACCCCACACCGAGGCCATAGGAGTGATTGCTCACCTCCGTCCACAACCCCGCCAGATCCGTGGTGTCCACCGGATCTCCACAAAAAGGCCATCCCAGCATCGCGAGGGCACCATGGGCAGGCCCCATCGCCGCCTCATCGCCGAGGCCCGCTCCAATGACGCTTCCAGCGACACTGGTCGCGTGGCTGCTCAAGGGCTCGCAATTCTCGATGTATTCCTTGCCGACATTTCGAACACGACCCTGAAAATCGGGATGGCCCAGGTCCACGCCTCCGCCATCCACCAGGCCGATGACCCGCCCCGCTCCCGTCAAATCGAGCCCACTTTCCCCTCCAGGCCAGAGCTGATCGACATTGATGGCGTCCGAGGCCCTCTTGTTGAACAGCTCCAATGGAAGGCGGAGAGAGATGACCCGGACAAAGGGATCCTCCGCCAACGTGAGGAGCGCCCCGGGAGAACCCTGCGCGGGAACCGATTCTCCCGAGTGCATCCGGGTGGACTCCAGCGCGACTCCCGCCTGCCGGATCCGCTCCAACATCCAGCTCTCCGAGACCGGAAGGTGCGGAAGAAAACCGACCCGAACCGCGATCGCACGGTCTGGTTCATTCAAGAGAGCCGCTCGCACACCTCCCTCGAGCTTTTCGACGGCAGGAACCCGCCGGGCTTCGGCGGGAATCGTTCGGGTGGGCGGAATCAGCGCAACCACCTCGTCCCCCTGTTTCCCCAGAGGCCTCACCCCACGACGCGCCAGGGCCTCGAGACCCCCCGCATTCGCGTCGATGCGAATCTGCGTCCACTCTCCCGCCGCGCTCCACCCGCTCACGGGGAGAAGGAGCGACGCAATCAGCGTGCATTGAGCCAGACTACGGAACCACACGAATCACCTCGTTGCGGGGAGTGTCGATAAAGAGCAGTTCGCCTGCTGGGCTCATCGCGAGTCCTGCGAGCGCTCCGGAACCTCGGCCCGTATCCAGGGAGTTCACGAGATATCCGCTCGCATCGTACGCGTGGATCCAACCCGTTCCATGATCGGCGACGAACACATATCCCTCGGCGACCACGAGGCCGGAAGGCTCCTCGAGACCGGTCTCCACGAAGGGTTCGTGATCCACGCCCGAGAGATCGTGGTATTGGGTCCCCGCATCTTCATTTTGAAAGATCTGCTTCCCCGTCACTCCGGTGTTCGTGTCCACGCGATGAATCCGGCCATTCCCGGTATCCGCGATGTAGAGCCACCCCGTCTCCGCGTCGAGTGCCATATGCCCCACAACCCCCGGCACAGGAGCCAGGATCCCCTTCAGCACCCGGAATTTCTCTGCACCCGCGGGATCCCCGAACCCCGGTGCATGCGGACGCCCAAAATCGACCAGATCCAAATCGCCTTCCTCGCCATCCGTCACGTAGAAACGATGCCCACCGCCCCATTCGATGCCCGTGCACAGGGGAGAGCCCTTGAGCGCATCCACGTGAGCGCCGCCCCGATTGCTGTCCATGTCGCGTGCAAGAACCGCCGGATCCGCGGGCCACAGCGTGGGTCCAACAGATTGACCCGCCTCCCGCGTTCCATTGAGCACGGTGGTGGTGTCCTGACAGGTCGCGAACGTCCCCTGGCGGCTGATCGCGATCGCGGACACCTCTTCTGCGTAGTAGTGATAGACATCCGTGAATTTCTGCTGGCTCTGGCTCGGGCTCCCGAGGTCATCCACCACCACGATCGAATCATCGTGGCGATTCACGAGCCAGAGGCGATCGGGAACCTGCGTGTCCAACGCGAGATCGGTCGGACCGTTGAGCCAGGGCGCTCCGAGGAGGATCTCCAGCGTCGGAGTTCTCCCCTCGACGCCGATCTGAGCAGCCTTCCCTGCGCGCATCGGGAGC
>CAVOCR010000175.1:0-5281 GCA_963694245.1 Myxococcota bacterium | reverse complement strand
GTCGGCGAGCAAGAGGCTCCCCTCCGCGGCGCTCCAGGGACGAAAGACCATCGGTGTGCGGATGCCTGCGAACGAAGTGACTCAGGCCTTGCTGGACGCTCTGGGGAAGCCCTTGCTGTCCACAAGCATCTATCACTATGAAGGGGATGACCCCATGGATGATCCGATTGAAATCTCGACTCGATTCGGCCGGGAAGTCGACCTCGTTCTCGATGCGGGTCCGATTCTTCCAGAACCCTCCACGGTGCTTGATCTTTCGGAGGGAGAAGTGATTGTGCTTCGTGAGGGAAAGGGCTCGCTCGAACCGATTACGGGTCGCTAGTGGGAAGGAGTCCTTCGGGGACCTCAAGCAGTGGCATCTCGGGTGTCTGCCACTCTCCGCTGGGAAGCGGAAGCTCCGTGCTCTCCTCTGTCACGAGAGTTGGAACCGGGATGTCTTCCAGGCTGACTTGAGAATTCTGCTGTAGAACACAGTTCAGTGCACCTTGCATGCCGTTGTCATGGAAGGTCACCCTGGACAGAAGCCCCTGGCTCGCGTCCGCAAGCAGTCCAGCCCGCTCGTTGAATTGAATCGCTCCCCCGGTCATCTGGAACAGGGCATTCTTCATGGCGAGAACGCCGTCACCCGCACCGATCATGCCGCCATTCATCGTGTGCTCAATCCACACGTTCTCCAGGGTGGATTTCCCGTGTTGAATCAGGATCCCGGCTCCCTGGGATTGTCGTACGAGACTTTCGGAAAGCTGCAGAAGACTGCTGGGACCGGACACGTGGATTCCGGGGCCATTCGTGTTCTCCACCCGGGCGTCGACGGCAAAGAACTCGGCATCCTGGATCAGAATCCCCGGCCCTTCGGCATGTTCGAGGTCCAGGGATTCCGCCATGAGTGAAGCGCCCTCCGAAAGCGCGATGCCTCGAGAGCCTTCCAGGATCTGGACGTGATTCAAGAGACTTGTGCCTCCCGTTCCCTGAAGCAGGAATGCTGCGTGGAGGTCGGGTCCGAGGAGGACGTCTTCGAGACGAATGAGTTGCGTTGGGTTCGTGGCATGGACGGCGCGAATGTCGGCATGGGAGGCGGTCAGTCGCGCTCCATCGATCCGGAGGGTACCGAAGGAGGAGTCCACGATGTCGAGGTGTGCATTGTTCATGACCACCCCGGAGAACGGCCCACTTCCATGCTGGTTGGGGGGAGGCGCGGAGCATAGAACCTGAGAGACCTCGGCGAGAGCGCCTTCGGTGATCAGGATGTTGGCGAAATTGGAGGCCTCCAGCGCCGAGCGCTGAAGTCCCCATTGAGAACCCTCACCGAAGAGCATGATTCCGGAGTTCACTCCGTCCACACGAACCCCGGTCAGCGTGCCCGTTGCGTGGTTCGCGGAGAGGGCGGGTGCATCACCCCATGCGATGATTTCCGAAGCGTCCGCCTCGAGTCGTGCGCCTCCTTCGAGCGCGATGCCCGTGGATTCGCCCGTGACCACGGCATGCTGGAGAATCACGCGAGAGCCGTTCTGTCCTTGAATGCCGATGCCGTCCTCTCCGACGATTCGGGAATCCTCCACCTCCAACAGAACGTCCTCTCCAGAAACCGACACTCCTGACTCTGCGGTGACTCTGGAGTGTTGCAGCAGCACATGATGGGAGCCTGTGAGTGATATTCCCATCGTGGAACCCGGTCCTTCGAGGCTGCACTCTGCAAGCACCGACCCAGTCCCATTGGAACTCTCCTCGGCAGCCGCATACATGATTCCCGCGCAGTTTTCGCAATGAAATCGGGTCTTCTCCGCATTGACGAATCCGTCGGTGGTGTGGAGTGCCCAGCCCGCTCCCTTCTGATGGATCGTGCTCTGTGTGAGCGTTGTCATCGCGCCCTCTTCTGCTCGAATGCCGGCGGTTGTGGAATCGTCGAGTGTCGGGTGGGGTTGTGTTTCTTCGATCCGGGTGTCCGTGAGGGCGACTTTTCCGGAGGTCACATGGATTCCATGATGCGTGTTTCCCGCGATCAGGAATCGGGCAAATGAGGCGGTTTCCGAGGTGGCCATGATGCGGATTCCGCCGCCCTGGTTGTTCAGGACCTGGACATCCTCTCCGGAGAGAGAGCCCTCTTCCATCCGAATCCCCACTCCCTTGGAGCCCAGGACTTCCACTTGCTGGAGGTGGGTTGAGCCCGCCGATGAGATGGCTGCGCTCTGGACTCCGGGAGTGCCTGCTGGGGGATGCTGGGTGTTCTCCACGCGCGATCGAAGCAATTCCAGACTGGATTGGGCATCCACGTGGATGCCGGTTCCCGACGCATCGGTGATTCGGACATTCTGGAGTGTTGCGGAGGTCTCCCCGGAGACGAGAACCCCGGTCGTTCCTCCCGCGATGGTCATTCCCTCGATCAGGACGTCTCCTCCCGCGCTCAGCGTGAAAGCGTTGGAGGTGGGTTCTCCCAGAAGCGTCACGAGTTCGATACCACAAGCTCGAATGGTGAGCGGGACCGTGATGAAAATGGGCCCGTGATACTCCCCTGGAGCAAGGAGGATGACATCTCCGGGGGCGGCGCTTTCAACGGCCATGTTCAGAGTGGTCCATGGCATTTCGGGACTTCCATCTCCCCCGGTCTCATCCGCGCTTGAGTTCACGTGGATCTTGTGGCTGGGCGCGGTGGAGGACGTCGGAACCACCGCCCCATTGCAAGGCCAGGGAAGGGGACCCGGTTTACCCGCATGTTCACACCCTTCATCACACCCGATGGTCGCGAGCGTGGCGCTGAGGCAAGTCCCTTCTGGATCGGTTTCTCCCGCGCAGGTTCGATGTCCGGGCATGAGGGGGGCGCAGGTGTCATCCACCAGTCCCAAGCATGTGGGGGGAGTCGGGGACGCATCGACACATGCACCCTCCGAGGGTTCTGCCGTTCCGAAACAGTGGGTGGCGGTCGCAGGCTGGGTCCTCAGCGGGGGCGGAGCGGGTTGGGGATCCGGCTCGATCCGGGGCTCTGGCTCTGGTTCTGGTTCACGAAATTCGCTGAGGACAGGACTTTTGACGTCGTTCACGCAGCTCCATGAACCGACACATAGGAGGATGAACAGCGCAGGCAACACCCTACTTTTTGACCGTTCCTTCCTCATGTCGGCAGTATACCTCATTCCGCGTGTTCCCTGTGCGAGGATTGGGTGGACTTCAGGGAGGAGATGGACGTCGTGCGTGAGCTGTTGTGGAGATTGATGGCCGGTGCTGCGACTGGCGTCGCGATGGGTCTCGCGTTTCCGGACGTGGCGTGCTGGCCGCTTCTTTTCGTGGCGTTTGTGCCTGTGTTGATGGCGTTGCGCGGTCAGGGGCCGTGGGCCCGACTGGCGATTGGACTCAGCGCCGGGACTGCGATGAATCTCGCCATTCTCGGCTGGGTACAGCATACGCTGATCACGATGAGCGGGTTCTCTCCTGGATGGGCGGGGGCAGCATTCTTCGTCATTGCTCTGCTGCATGGGATCCCCCAGGCGCTTCTGGGTCTGGCGTTCGGCCCCCTTCGAAAGGGGACGGGGCTGGTCTGGATTGTGGCGGTCCCCACGGTGCACACGGTGCTCGAGTCGTTTTTGCCTCGGGTGTTTCCCTTCCTCATTGCCGACGGTCTGCACGCGCAGCTTCCCTGGATTCAGATCGCGGATGTCATCGGGGTTCGGGGAGTCTCCTGGATGCTCGTCGCGAGCAGTTGTGTTCTCGTGGCCCTGTGGGAGCTTCGGGGAGGTTCCATTCGTCGCCAGATGGGTCTTGGCGCGGTCCTGATTGGCGCCTGGGCGGTCGTGGTTGGCTATGGTCATTGGCGACTCGATGAGATCGCCAGTGTGCCTGTGGAGAGGAGTGTCAAAACGGCTCTCGTTCAGCCGCTCTATACGGTTGCAGAAAAGCAGTTGAGAGGTTCCAAACGCCGTCGGATGCTTGATCGGAGCCTGGCGGCGACTGAAACGCTCAGAGGACAGGATCTGGAGCTGGTGGTCTGGTCGGAGGGTGCGTTTCCGTGGCCTTTTCCAGAGGATTCGGGAGGGGGAGTGTCGGGCGGTGAACTCTCCCGGTCGGTTCACCATGCGAAACGGCTGCAAGCGCTGATTCGGGATTTGAATGTGGATCTTCTGACCGGAAGTCTGCGCCGTCCCTCGGCGGGGGCACGAGCGCGAAACAGCGCGATTCATCTCGGGCCCGATGGCTCCATTCGAGGGGTGTACGACAAACGCATTCTCGTGCCCTTCGGCGAATACGTGCCGTTGCGCGATCATTTCCCCGAGATTGCTGCCTCGCTTCCGGGAGTGGGCGATCTCGATGCAGGGGACATCGACGAGGTCTTTGAGATGGGGAACCTCCTGATTTCACCGAACATCTGCTACGAGGCGATTCATCCGGATCGGGTGCGCGAAGCTCTGCAACAGCCCGTGAATCTCCTCGTGAATTTCACCAACGACGTCTGGTTTGGTCCGACAAAGGCCGCGGAGCAGCATCTGATGCTTCAGACGTGGCGCGCTGTGGAAATGCGCGTACCGATGATTCGGGCGACAAACAGTGGCGTCAGCGCGTTCGTGACGGCGACGGGCGAGATCACGGGGAGGACTCCTGTCTTTGAGGAGGCGATTCTCGTTGGTGAGGTGGAGATCCGCACTCTGTACAGCTTTTATCGGGAGTGGGGCGACCTGCTGTTGTGGTGGATGGCTCTGATGTCTGGCGCACGAATCGTCTGGGTTCGGATGCGTGCGGCGCAAGCGCCCTCCAGGGATCAGGCGGGAACCAGTTCATCGCTCCCATGAAACTCGAAATAGCGGCTCCAGCTGGTGGGACAGGCGGCGCGCAAGCTACAGCGCGTGCAGGGTTCAGGCTCTCCGCGATACGCCGTCCGCAGGGCGTGAATGTCTCCGGTTCGTCGCAGGAGGTCATCGATGAGGAGGGAAGGGGGAGCGCTCTCATCCCACGCGTCGGAGGCACAGGCCGCTCCCGGGGGAAGAAGGCAGAGGGGAATGGCCTCTGTCTTCACCACGACGCCTTGTGCGGCGCCTCTTCTCAGCGCTTCCGCGAGAGGGGCTTCACAGGTCTTCAAACGCAGTGGACTGGTTGGATTCTCGGGAAGGGGTCTCTGGAAATTGAATTGGACACACGTGGCTCCTTGATCGGCCGCGTATCCCACGATTTCCGGGAGCTGCTGAACGTTCTTCTCGACGATGGGGACGTTGACTTGAACGAGCATCTTCGATTTCGCGAGGCGTTTCAGTCCCAATGAACTCTGGCGAAATGCACCGGGAGCGTTCGCGATGGCATC
>CAVOCR010000174.1:0-5290 GCA_963694245.1 Myxococcota bacterium | reverse complement strand
AGGGGACGATGCACCCTGTGTCTTCAGCCCCGAGATCTGCAACGGCCTGGACGATGACTGCGACGGGGTCATCGACAACGGCTGGCTCCACGATGGAAATGAAAACGGCATTGCCGACTGCCTCGAGAACGACCAGGACTTTGATCAGATCCCCGACCAGTTCGACAACTGCCCCGAAGACGAGAACTCCAATCAGTTCGACATGGACCTCGACAACATCGGGGACGCCTGCGATCCCGACAAGGACGGGGACGGCATCATCAACGAGGAGGACTCCTGCCCGGAGGCCAAGGACTCGACCCTGACGGATACGGACGGAGACGGCGCCGGAGATGCCTGCGACTCGGACATGGACAACGATGGCGTCCCCAATGAGGAGGACAATTGCGAGACCGTGCCGAACCCCGCTCAGGACGACCTCGATGACAACGGTGTCGGAGACGCCTGTGAGGACTCTGACGGAGACGGCGTCTACGACTTTGAGGACAACTGCCCTCAGACCACGAATCCCTCCCAGATCGACACGGATGGAGACCAGATCGGGGATGAATGCGATGACGATGACGACGGAGACGGCGTCCCGGACATCGACGACAACTGCACGCCCGGAAAGCACCCCCCCGTCAATCCGGACCTGCCGGACTACGTGAACCCCTCCCAGGACGATGTCGACAACGACGGCATCGGCACGAAATGCGACGAGGACAACGACAACGACGGCGCCGACGACAAGACGGATTGTGCGGCACTCGACGCCACCGTGTACCCCAACGCCGACGAACTCTGCGACGGGCTTGACAATGATTGTGACCAGGAAATCGACGAGGACTTCAACATCGGACTCGCGTGCGGAACCGGCGCGTGTGCGGGCGGAATCATCGAGTGTCTGGACCTCAACACGGTGATCTGCTCCTCAGCTCCGGACGGATCGGACCCCAAGGTGGGCAACACGGAGCTCTGCAATGGCATCGACGACGATTGTGATGGGGAGATCGACGAGGGGTTCGACATCGGCGGCCCCTGCGGCCTCGGCATCTGCGTGGGCGGAAAACTCGAATGTGAGACAGAGACCACCACCGTCTGTGACACCCACGAAGGCGGAAGTCTCCAGGTTCAACTGCCCTTCGAATACTGCAATGGGCTGGACGACAACTGCGATGGAATCATCCCCGCTCTCGAGAACGACCTCGATGACGACGGATTCCGTATCTGTGACGGCGATTGTGATGACGCCGTTCCCACCATCAACCCCGATGCGGAGGAAATCTGCGACTTCATCGACAACGACTGCAATGACGTCGTCGACGACAACGACATCTGTGATGGTTCTGTCATTCTCGGAGTGGTCTACAACGCAATCACGAAAGAGGTGATTCCCGACGCCAAGGTGCGCCTTCTCGACGTCCTGTGCGTCGATGAGGTCATGACCCCCACACACACGGACCAGACGGGAAAGTACGCCTTCCCCGCCATCAACGGCCCGGACTGGTATTGCGTCGACGTGCAGATCGACGGCTACTGGTACACCTATTCTGAAGACATCCTGGTCCCTGCCGTGCCCTGGCCGACCGTGATTCAAGTCGACTTTGGATTGAAGCCACAGACCAGCGGCGAGAACTTCAGTGGTCTCGCGGGAAAGGTGGTGGACCCGAATGGCGAGGAAATTGATGGGGTCGACCTGACAGTGGATCTCGCGACGGTTCCCATCGCATCGGACCTCACCGACGCGTACGGCAACTATACCATCGTCGGTCTTGCGCCGAATCTCGTGAACGTGACGGCGTCCAAAGCCGGATACTTCCCGAAGACCATCTCGGTCATCATGTACCCGAATCAAACCATGATTCAGAACTTCGTTCTCGAGCCTTTCGTCGGCGCCTCCCTGGCCGGAAAGGTGACAGACGTCAATGGCAACAAGGTGCTCAGCGCCGACGTCATGATCGAATACGGAGGAGGACTCGCCGGCGTCGATCTCACCGATCAGTTCGGGGACTACGCAATCAGCGGCCTGGAGGCCGGGGTCGGAGAGGCCACGGCGAGCAAGGACGGCTACAAGCCGGAGACCAAGACCGTCAATCTGATTACCGGAGAGACCACGTTCCAGGACTTCGTGCTTGAGCCCGTTCCACCGCTCGTGGGGTGCTTCATGGATGACTTCGAAACCCAGGACGTCGGTTGGCAGATGACTGGGCTATGGCACTACATCAACAACGACGACAATCTGGAGAACGCCTTCGGATGCCCGACGTGCACGGGGGCCGTCGCGTTGATTGGCGATTGGAAGATCCCCGCCTGCCAGTCAGGAGACTGGTGCATGTGGTACGGCGAGAACGAAACGGGAAGCTTCTGCACCAACGCCTACAACACGGGCGCTGGCAGTGGATGCAATGGGTCCGGGAACAGCGGAACCTTGACGACGCCCCCGATCGAACTCGACGATTATGCGGACATCAAGCTCTCGTTCTGGACCTGGTGGGAAGTCGAGAGCGTCAATCCTCACTCCTACGACATCCTCACGATTCACGTGAGCAAGAACGGGGGACCCTTCAGCCAATTCGTGAAGCTCAGTCCACCTTCAGATCCCGTGGGCATCGACAAGGCCAAGAAACCCTTCACGAACGTGGGGTACAACACCTCACCAGAGTGGCAACAGGTCAGCTACGACATGGGGAACTACAAGAACTCCGTGGTGCAGATTCAGTTCAAGTTCAACTCGAAGGACGGCCTGTTCAACGGATTCCGCGGATGGATCGTCGACAACATGGTTGTGGAGTGTGACTGATACCGTCTCTGCTGTGATGGACAGCGTGCGAAGCCGTCTCCGGATCCCAGGAATCAGGGAGAGGGAGGCGCCTCAGGAGCGGCCTGTGCTGGAACCTGCTCCTCCTCTCCATGAACGGACCCGAGGCTCGTACGCTCCATCTGTGTGATGGCGGAGCGCACTGCGCTCTTCACCACATCCGAACGATGCAGAACACCGAGGCGATCCAGCTTCTGGCGACGCGCCTCGCTCTCCGCTCCCAGTCGCACGCTGTTGATGAATGCAGCGATGGACAGACGGCGCTCCTGACTGAGCGCAAAGCACACGCCCATCAACTCCCACGCGCCCCCATGATCCGGATCCGCGCCGATCACCTGATACAGGAGGTTGATCGCCCGCCCCGGACGCCCAATCCAGACTTCCATCTGCGCAAGAGTCAGAAGGGCATCCACTCGATAGGGGTCTCGCTTGATCGCGCTCTCGAGCGCGGTCCGCGCACGCTTCCGCTTCCCGGCCTTGATCAGGCGTCGGGCCCACGCCACCACGTTGTTGCGGGCGAGCTCCAGGGGGCGGGCGGCGACGGCCTGGGCGTGCACCTGGCGCAATACCGCCATCTTCGTTTGAAGAAGAAACGCGTCGGCATCGTGAAAGTCGAGGAGTTCATCCACCAGCCGGGGCTTCGTCACCTCCTCGTGATAGGCCCGAAAGGCAACGGGCTCCTTCAT
Organism: Myxococcota bacterium; assembly: GCA_963694245.1. Classification (GTDB taxonomy): domain Bacteria; phylum Myxococcota_A; class UBA9042; order JABWCM01; family JABWCM01; genus CAVOCR01. Next base: position 1,804 of record CAVOCR010000174.1, on the reverse strand, counting down.
GAACTCGTCACCGGTCCAGGTCACGACCCGATCGACCCAGGTCCACATGATGGGTTGGGGCGCCCGACGGCTGACCAGTCGACGCTCGAGAAACTCATGCGTTCCGTTGCCATCGAGATCGACGAGATGCACGGTGTCGGGAGCGACCGTGGCATAACGGTGCAGCACGCCTCGGGCATCCATCGCCACGACCTCAAAATAGGTGTAGAACTCGACCGTCCCCGCCCGACCCGCGATCAACAATTCCCGTCGCCCATCTCCGTCGTGGTCCCGGATGTCCTCGATCGCGAACCGCTCTCCGGGAAGACCGTCGGGGCGATAGAGAATCTCCCATCCCTCCGCGCTCTTCTGCAGGATCGTCAAGCCATAATGGACCATCTCCGTGGCCGCCGGACCCCGGGTCGTCAACACAACCTCGGGCACGCCGTCATCATCGATGTCGACCCGATACCCGCCCAGGAGTTCATGAAGGCGGTGCCCGGGGTGGGCGTCGAGGAGATCCTGGATGGAGATGAGGACCCCCGGTCTCCCGGCATCCATCCAATTCCGCCCTTCATAGCGCCAGACGCCCACGCCCGCCTCGCGGCGCAATTGCGCGAGTTCACCCGCGCCCATCCGAAATTCCTCGCCGTCATTGAGCGCGTGTTCTTCGGAGGTCGTCGAAGTCGACCGGGCCATGGCAAGGGAGGTGGTCAACGTGAAACACAGGACCAGGCCCCATGCGAGAGTTCGGAGGGTCATGATGCCTCTCCATCAACCCCGGTCGTTTCCTCGGAAATCTTTTTCCGACGGGCCGCACGCCGCTCTTCCCGGGCCTTCGCATGCGCCTGCTCTGCCGCAAGCGACCTGCGCCCCATCACGAAACCGAACACAGCCCCCGCGAGAAGCATCATTGGAATGTAGAACACATGCGAGCTGGTCATCCGACGTCCGCGCCCCCGGCGCCCTGGCTCTCTGCGATCCGATCATCGAGGGATGCCTCCAGACTCGCGACCTCTTCCCGAAGGCGGTTCTGGGTCCGACGAAGTGAGAAGATGTAGCCGAAGAGAATCAACCAGACCACCACATAGGCGGCGACCAGATAGGGTTCTCCCGGGACATCATCCCGCATCGCTGCGGGGTCGAGGGGTTGAAGCGTCTCCGCCTGCACTGTGACTGTCGCACCATCCGCATCCGATTTCATGCGTCACCTCCCACCTTTCCAAAGGAGGTCGGTGTTCCCGGGCCCTCCAACAGATCATGTTCATCCATTTCCACGACCAGATTGTCGATTCGCTGAGCGAGGCGACGGGTCGTGTAACGCAACCAGAATACAAACGACACCAGGAGTGCCATTCCCACGAGACTCACCATGAAGGTAAGCTTGATTCGGGGATCTTCGAGTCCATCGCCGGTCCCGTAGACGACGTTTCCCGGGTGATTCCCACCCCAGCGTTCCACGGCAATCTTGATGAAATAATAGGCGGGCAGCCCCAGCACTGCGAGACCCGCTGCGATGCGACGCCCCTGATCTCCGGAGCCACCGAACTCGCGGACAGCGAGATATCCAACATAGAGAAAGAAGGTGATCAGGGTGAGTCCAAGGCGGGGCTCCCAGACCCACCAGGCACCCCACGCCTTCCGCGCCCAGAGGGGCCCCGTGATCAGGACGATGGCCCCGAGAACCACGGCGAGCTCCGCGGCCGTCGCTGCAAAGGCGTCGAGCCGATCATCCTTGCGTCCGAGCCACGCGAGGCTCCCGAGCCCACACAGCACGAAGCAGACGCCCATCGCGATCGCCGCGGGGACATGGAAATAGAAAATC
>CAVOCR010000173.1:0-5328 GCA_963694245.1 Myxococcota bacterium | reverse complement strand
TCCCGGAGGACCCATGCTTGAGACAGCCGGTGCGTTTTTCCGAACGCTGCAAGAGCAGATATGCAGCGATTTGGAGCGCCTCGATGGCGTGGGTCGATTTGAAGAGGACGTCTGGGAGCGACCCGGCGGCGGCGGGGGCTATACCCGGGTGCTCACGGACGGCGCAGTGTTTGAGCGGGCCGGTGTGAACTGGTCGGGAGTGCATGGAATGCTCCCCATTGGGATGGACGGGAGCGCGACTCCTGAGCCCTTCCATGCGACGGGTGTGTCTCTTGTGCTGCATCCCCGGAGTCCGATGATCCCCACGGTGCATGCGAATTTCCGCATGATTCGTCGCGGAACGCAGGAGTGGTTTGGAGGGGGGGCGGATCTGACCCCCTGTTTCCCCTACCTGGAAGACGCCGTGCATTTCCATTCGATTCTGAAGGCCGCGTGTGATCGACACGACGCGGACTGGTATCAGCGCTTCAAGACCTGGTGCGATGGGTACTTCTTTCTCCCTCATCGGAACGAGACCCGCGGCATCGGCGGAGTCTTCTTCGACTATCTGGGCCTGGCGTCCTCGGATCTCAACGAGGAGGTCCGTCAACACAGTCCCCAGGCGCTGGAAGAAGCAGTGGACCTGGATCGGGCATTTGCATTCGTCCAGGACATCGGCAGCCATTTCATGGATGCCTATCTTCCGATCGCGGAGCGGCATCGCGAGACTCCTCATGGCGACGCCGAGCGTCAGTTTCAGCTGCTCCGACGGGGCCGCTACGTGGAATTCAATCTGATCCATGATCGGGGGACGACGTTCGGACTCCGCACCGGGGGGCGCACGGAGTCGATCCTCATGTCGTTGCCGCCCCTGGTACGCTGGGAGTATGACCACGTCCCTGAAGAGGGGACGCGGCAAGCGGAGTTGAAAGAGTTTCTCCGGCCTCGGGACTGGCTCGGAATCGAATCCTGAACTACTGGGCGTTCACGATGACGTCGTTCACGGCCCATGCGTCCCACAAGGCGTAGGGAAAGAAGAACGTGAAATAGTCGAAGTTCGCCATCGAGAACCCCTGCATCTTTCCCCGGGTGACCGTGATGGGGATTCCGGGGCCTTTCAATGGATCTCCGCCCGCTTCCAGGGTGGAGAGTTCCGGCAGATCCGTCCCGGACAGCTGTCCTTCGAGCACGATGTGCCAGATGGGTTTCCACCAGGTGCCTCCCACCAGGACGTGATTGAAGTCGGGAACCTCACCTCCGTCGGCGGACCACTGGATGGTATTCGTGGGCAGGATCCCTTCGGAGAGAGGGGATTCGAACGTGGGGATCTCGAGGAGGGGGCCGAAGAGAACGGCATCTTGTCCGCCGATGAATCGGGGGACCTCGCCATCTCCCACGATCGTTCGCAGTTCGGCACCGCTCTGAGGAAGGCTCTCGTCGCTGAAGGAGTCTCCATCGATGACTCCGATGGTGCCCTGATCTCCCACGACGTGGATTCGATTCGCAGCGTCCACCCAGGCACCCCGCAAGGTGTGCGTCCAGGGGGTGTCGACGGCGGTCCATTCGTTGTCGGAGAGGGCCCAGGCGTTGCCTGCTTCTCCCAGAACCCACGGGATGCCATTGGCGCGGACGATGGCGTGGAGATCGACGGGAGTCGGCAACGAGAGATCCTCCCAGACGTTGTCCGTCCTGCGCAGCACGGTCCCGTCATCTCCCACCACCCACAGCGCGTCTTCCTCCGTGAGGATGGCGCGGAGCGTCTGGTCTCCCGGAAGGTCCAGCGGGGCCCATGTATCGTCCTGGAAGGCCCATGCGGCGCCGTCGTCTCCCACCACGAGGAGGTCCTCACCCGAGGTGCCCCCCAGGGCACGCGGGTTCAAGCCGATGTTCGTGACCTCGGTCCAGACGAAGCCGTCGTAATGGGCGAGGGTGCCGGTGTGTCCTGCTGCGTAGACATCGTCTGCTGCGAATCCATGGACAGCCTGCCAATGGGCTTTGCTCGGAGCTCCCATCAGGTTCCATGTTCCGGATTCATGCCGATACATGTTGCCAAAGTCACCGACGGCGATGGCGTGTCCATCGGCGGCGCTCCACAAGGCGTTCACCACTCCCAGGGGCTCCTCGATCGGGGACCATCCACCGCCTGAGAGGGCGTGGACATGGTTTTCGGCCAGACCGTCCAGATTCCGTTGAATCGCGGCGGAGTGAGGCGGAAACCACTGCACCCACGTGCTCGTTTCACCGAATGCGCCGCCCACGAGGAGCCAGTGCAGTCCGTCCAGGGAGCCATTCAGAGTCGGAGGCAGCGATTCCAGATTGAAGGTGCTCTCGCCTGAAGCCAGCTCGATTCGGGAAAGATCGTGGATGCCGTATTGGCTTCCCTCACCAAACGTGAGCATCGTTCGCATCCGATGTGTGGGAAGGTCGACGAGGTTGGATGGGGGATAGTCGAAGGTCACGTTAACTTCCCGGGTCAGCGGAGTGTCCACGTCCACTTCAACCCCCGTGATCACGGTTCCTTCTTCCACGGTGATGGGCCATGTCGCGCCCATGGCCATCGGGACGGCCTCTTCCGTGACGGGATCGTAGAGTTCCCCCTGACAGACGACGCCCACATCTCCTTTCCGGGAGAGAAGAGTGAACTCCCCCGTGATGGGATCGGCGATCTGACCGGGTCCGGGCTGAGGATTGGTGCTGAACATGTCCTTTCGGGTGGTCATGCAGCGGACCTGGACCAGTCCGGCCACGGGCATGCAGCGTTTGGGTTCGCCGAGGGTCACGCTCAGGCACGCATAGCCGGAGGGGCAATCCGCTCCGATGGAACAGGGGGTGGTGCAATAGCTCGAACCATCGATCATCGGAGTGCACTGGTTCAGATCGTCTCCACACTCCGCGTCGACGATGCAGGGTTCGCAGAGCACTCCTTCCGGATCCTGGGGTTTGTCATCACACGTTCCCGGGGGGGGAATCAGGTATTTCTCGTTGACGAGAACCTTTCCTTCGATCGTGGCCAGCGAGGAGAAGGGGTCGCCTCCGCCACCGCCACCGCCTCCGCCAGTGCTCGTGGGGACTTCCGGGAAGAGCAGCACGGTGACGTTCTGCGCATCGAAATCCACCACCGTGGAGGCGGAGTATCCCTCCTTCCACGCCGTGATCATCTGTTCGCCGAAGATGTCGCTCCCTGTGAAGGAGATGTGGCCAAGCCAGTTCGTCCATCCCTGGTAGGGCGTATCTGCGGTTGCGTGCAGTGTCACGAACGCATCTTCGATGCCGTCCTGGGTCCACGCATCCAGCACCGTCACATTCAGGATGCCTTCGATCGGGGCGCCCCAGGTCCCTCCCCAGGCCGCTGCGGGGTTGTAGTACGTGTAGGCGCCCTGAAGCGTGAATTCATCTCCTGCATCGTCTCCAAAGGGTACGACGCGCACATCGACCGTCGAGGGGCTGTTGGCAGGAGGACAGAGGACCTGGGCGTGGCTGGACCCGAGGAGCACATAGTTCGTGGCCTTGTGGGTGCCAAACCAGACGGTGGCGCTCGTGGGAAGATCTGTTCCATAGAGATCGACGGTGATTCCACCGCCCATGGCGCCCTCGTCAGGATTGACGGCCAGGAGCTGGGTGGTGCCGGCGAGATAGGTGAAGGCATCTTCGGCCACCGCTTCGCCCGTTTCGGTGATGACCCGGACGTCGGAGAGTCCGGGGCTCCCCTTGGGCGTTGTGATGAGGAGCTTTCCGTTGTCGAATTCGATATCGGTCGCTTCCAACGCTCCGACTCGCACGCTCGTGACGGCGTCGAGCCCACTTCCTTTGATGATGACCGACGTGCCGCCGTCCACGGGGCCTTGAATGGGACTCAAGGAGCTGATTTCCGGGAGCGCTTCGTACCGGAATCCGTTCGGGAGGGTGTCGGTGCCGAATGGGGTCTCGAGGGTGACATCCACGTCCCCCGCATCTCCTTCCGGTAGCATGACCACCACACTCTGGTCATCGAGGGCGGAGGGGGACGTCGATTCGTCTCCAAAGAGGACGGAGGTGTCAAAGAAGTCCCCCATCCCCAGGCCGATCGCGGTGACCGGAACGTTTCCCGTCGTGGGGCCCACCGCCGGAATGACCGCGAGAAGAATGGTGACATCCTTCGGGGCGTTGGGGTCCAGGTAGTAGAAGGCCCCTGACGCGGTGGTGGCATCGTTCGTGAGGGAAGCGGTGACATCGACGAGCCCTTCGGCATGCGCCGGGATTTCGACCGTCGCCTCGTCGCCATCCTCCGAGACATCGATGAGGATGGCGGGGTCTCCATCCAACGCGAAGACCGTGTCAGGGGTGAAGCCTCCCCCGGCGATGACGACGACTGAGCCTCCCTGGGTACTTCCGACGGGCGGAATGACTTCACGGATCTGCAACACGGGTTCATAGGCGAAGCCATCCACAAGAGATTGCATTCCTGCGGGGGTCGTGATGTGCACCACCACGGGCCCGGGCGCATCCCCTTCGGGTGTGAGGGCATGAATGGTGGTCGCATCCACGACCTTCACATCGATGGCCACCCGCCCTCCGAGGAGGATCGTGCTCTCCGGGACGAAGCCGAATCCGGTCACTGTGATGGGGGTTCCCCCTTGAACCGGACCTGCGGAGGGCTCGACGCTCTCGGCGCCAAAGGCCTCGTGGTATCGGAATCCACGCTCAAGAACGGCAGATTGGCCGTCGGAGAGGGAGGCGGTGATGTCGACGACGCCGGGAGTTCCTGGGGGGGTCGTGACGCTCAGGATGTTGGAGTCGATCAAGACAACCTGATTCGCGATCACGTCTCCAAAGAGGACCACGACGCTGTCGTTGAATCCATTCCCATGAATCGCGATCGCATCTCCTCCCTCGACCAGTCCCTTGCCGGGAGTCAGGCTGAAGAGCGCGAGGTCCTTCGGGCCGAGGGCTCCGGTTCCGGTGTCGCTTTCCACGAGAATGTCGGGGGATTCTTCTTCGATGTCACTGATGTCATGGATGTCCGCGGCGTTCGTGATGTCCGGGGTCCCGGGCGGGGAGACTCCACCGGGCGGGGTGCAGCCGACAAGAAGGGCGAGCAGGGACAGTACAAGCGATCGTCGCATGAAAACTCCAGAGACAGAACGCCAGACACGGCTCATCTGCACGCACACTCTACGAATCAGTGAGGACCCCAGTCAAAGGGAAAGAGGGGGCCAGGGGAACAATGCCTGGAAGGTCAACTCCATCGCAGGCGCATGGTGGCGATCCCCAGTCCAAGGAGAAGGGCCATGAGTCCGGGGAGGGGCAGCGCGGCTCCCGTATTGCAACCGGTGTTCAGATCTTCATCGGCCTCCGCGGGGAGGGGAGTCT
>CAVOCR010000172.1:0-5356 GCA_963694245.1 Myxococcota bacterium | reverse complement strand
TTGGCGGCGCTGCTCTTGTCGCAGCTGTCATTGGTACAGCTTCGACCGTCGTTGCAGAATGCGTCGTTCTCGGTGTTGGTGCAGCCCTCGACCTTGCTGCATTTGTCGATGCTGCATGTCACGCCGTCACTGCATTTGGAGTCATCCTCCGGGTAGACACATCCCTGCACGGGATCACAGACATCCGCAGTACACGGGATGCCGTCGTTGCAGATCGTGAGGTTGGAGGTGTGGATGCATTCTCCGTCCACACACGCATCAATGGAGCAGTTGACTCCATCATCGCATTCGAGCACGACACCGGACAGGCAGGTCCCGTCCTTGCACGTGTCTCCCACGGTGCAGTTGTTGCCATCGTCGCAGCCCGTGAGGCTGTTGGGATGGACGCAGCCGACTCCGTCTTCACAGTAGTCATAGGTGCAATCATTGCCATCCGCGCAATCGAGTGCAGGCGCGAGGCAGACGCCCGATACGCAGGCACCAGAACCACTGGTGCATGGGTCGCCGTCGTTGCATGCCGCCCCATCGTTGCTGGGGTTCTGGCAGAATGTGGTGGGCGGCTTGTCGCCAATCTGAATGACCGCGGGGTTGTCCACGAGCTTTGCACTGAGTGGCTGCGCTGCGGGTCCACCGACGACGAGTTTGTCGAGAGGTGTCTTCACCAGCGCCGGCTCAATGTTGGTGACGGTGTTCACGAGCTTGAAGCGAGCCGTGATCATCCGGGGGTCGCCGTTGATGGTCGCGCCCGCGTAGGTGGCGTTCGTCAGTTCATTGCTGGGGTTGGTGATGTCGATGATCTGGATTTCACCCGTGCTTCCCCAGTCTCCGATGGACTGGGGCGCGAGGTTGACGGTATGCCCGCTTTGCAGGCCCGTGAAGTCGGCGGGGATCGTGTAGTCGAAACAGCTGGCACCCAGGCAGAGTTCGCCGTCGACAAAGGTCTTCAGTTGCAGATCACCTCCACCTCCGGACACCGCGCTGTCGCAGGAGGGGTTCAGGGCGATCATGAAGACCAGACCGGTATCGTTCGTGGTCGCGCTGAAATCCCAGGGGCCGACCGTTCCGGCACTTCCCCCATATTTGTGGAAGGCTCCTCCTGAAGTGCTGTTCAGCGGGCCGCCCTCATTCGTGATCCAGCCACTATCGAGTTCAGCGGTGAGTTGCTGGCTTCCATTTCCACTCTGGAAGATTCCAACGAGCATCGTGTCGTCCACCGTCGTGGTGACGCCTGGCATGATGTAGGTCTTGGACTGACCGGTATTGGAGTTCGCGATCGTACTGGTGTTGATCGGGTTGCTCGGATCCACGTTCGTGTAGCGCATGATGATTCCATGCGAGTAGACGCTCGATTTGGAGAAGGTGACCGTGTAATCGGCCGGCTCCGCTCCTCCCGCGACCTTGTAGAACACCCAGCCGACGAGATTGGCACCGCCATAGAACTGTCCATGGAGCAACGTCCAGCCTGGAGGCGTGGGAGCAGCAGCGGGATGGTAGTTCGTCCCAATGGACATGAGGAGGAGATCGTTGGGGAGGGTTCCCGACGGCTTGTCGAGCGTGATCGAGGACGCCGCGAGGACGGCATTCGTGACGGTTTGTCCGGCCTGGATGGATTTGGAGATTCCACAGGCTCCGATATTGCATCCGATCGGACCGCTCCATTCGATAGCGGTCTGCTGATTGGGACCATCTCCAGACCAGTTGGCGGTCTCGTTCATGGAGCCCACGGGCTTGTAGAGACGAATGGCGACGTTGTTGTTGCCCGCGTAGGGGAAGAACTCAAATTTGGTGCCGAGTTCGCTATACGCCACGATGTGGAATTCGTGGGGATCCACCGAGTTGAAATCTGAACTCTCGATGGTCCAGTCGCTTCCGGGGTACTGGCACAGCACATTGCTTTCGGGATTGACGAAGCATTTTCCGGGATAGAGCTGATTGTACGTGAAGTTCAGCTGGGTGATCTCATCTCCATCCACCCAGAAGGTTCCGTACTGCTCCCTGCCGTAATAGTTTTTCCAGGTGAAGGAGTATTCTTCGCAGTTCGTGGACTGCCCCCCCTCATACTCGAGGGTCATCTGGATGCTGGTGGGATCCGTGACGGCTGCATTTCCCCTGGCAAGCCGCACATCGCAATCGACGGTGTCGCCGGCTTCACCGTGCAAAGCGCAGACGCAGTCGACGGGTGTGTGCTCACAACCCGCTCCGGGGGTGCAGTAATCCTCTGTACAGGGATTGCCGTCGTCGCAGTCGATCATTTCACCATGACAGACGCCGACAGCGCATTTGTCGTTATTGGTGCACAGGTTGTTGTCGTTGCACGCTCCACCGGGGTTTCCGCAGGAGACCGTGTTCTCGCCGACCACGATCACGCCGGGCATGCCCACGAGTTTGGCAGAGAGTGGCTTCGCGTCCTTGTCCGTCACGAGCACGTCTTCGAGCTCGAGGATGAGCGGCGTCGAAGGCAGAATGTTGGCGTTCAACTCGAATTTGTAGGCGATCATCATCGAATCGCCCGCGATCTGTCCGCCTGCCGTGTAGTACGCGTCCGTGAGAGGGGCGGCCGCGTCGCTCAGATTCTGGAGGATCAGTTCACCTGTGGTCTGCCAGGTGCCGAGATCATTGGGGGCCAGGCTGAGGGAGTGCCCTGACTGAAGAGTGGTGAAGGGGGTGGGCAGGGAATAGGTCAGGGCGGTGTCGCCAACAGTGATCTCTCCGTCGAGAAATGTGTCGATTGTCACGTCCTGCGTATATTTCACCTTGAGCTGAATCGCCGTTGGAATCGGCGTGCTCTGGCTCTCTCGAACCAAATGAATGGGACACACTGGCAGTTGCCCAGCGCTTCCACTCATGGTGCACAGAATTTGCTTCGCGGTGGCGGTTGGTGCCCCAACACATACCACGAGCGCCATGACGGCCATTACGACCGTTTGCTTCCATCCCCTCATCGGCGGCTCCTTGTAGGTTCACACATCCTAAACGCCTCACGGACACGCATGCAAGCTTGTTGCTTTCCCCAGGCCGGGACGTGCAGGCGAAAAATGTGTTTTAGGTGCCAATGCCGATGATGCGGGCGAATGGGGGGGGGTTTCAAATTTTTATCCATGAACCCCTCTGTTTGGAGTGTGTGCATCCGCGCATGCAAGCGATCCATGTCTGCGAAAAATTGAGGCTTGCGAAGGGGATGAGGAAATTTGAGGTCGATGAAACCGGATCTTTTGGCTCCAGGATACGGCGAGATTGTGGAGGAGGCACCTCGACCTGTATGCTGCGCGGGTTCCTGGATGAGTGGAGATGGGGTGGGTGTGCGAAGGATCGGCTGGATTGGTGGAGTGCTGGGGGTGCTGTTTGCCCTTGCGTCTCCCGCTCATGCGGAGATTTCCCTCGAGAAGTTGCTCGAGGAGGCGAAAAAGCATCCACTGAAGGCTCCCAAATACATTGAGAGCGTACGTTTTGGAACCCGCGCCTCGACCCTGCTTGAATTTGCGTTTGCGCCTGCCGATTCTTCGACGCTCTATCTGACCTCCTCGACAGGATTCGTGTTTGCGAGCGATGACGCGGGGCTGAGTTGGGTGGAGGGGCGACTGGTGGTTCGACGGCGTTCTTTTTTTGGAGCGCTTCGGCCGGGAATTTCACCCAGTGGGGCCCCTTTCAGTGCTGGCAGGACAATCACCGCATTTCAAAGCCGAGGCCTGTTGAAGTCCAATATCGGGATGGCGATGGGATTTCCGAAGGGAAATGATCCCGCGTCTTCGAGTTCGTTTTTCGATTTTGAAGGGAGCGAACCCATCAACTGGAGCGCGCTGCAGGATCCGCTCTTTCGGACCGCGGGACAGAACCGGGTGCGGGACAGGGCGGGCGGAGGTGGGCAAAGCGGCGACATCGCCCGTCTGGGCGTGGGATTGAAAACAGGCGCTCCCCGGCTCGGAGCGCTTCTCAGGAAGCGGAAGAAGCGTCCCGCGGGAATGAATCTCCAGCTTCTGCTCTCGATGCGAGGTGTCGAGCCCACGAAAGTACACATGGTGGCCGTCTCCCCCCGCGATTCGCGGAGGGCGTTGGCAGGAACCTCCATGGGGCTTTTTGATACCAATGATGGAGGATATTCCTGGGGAAATGTCTTTCCTGGGCGGAACCCGAAAGAGCGGAATTGCATCTTTGTGACCTATCATCCGACGGATCCCGACAAGGTCTTTCTGGGGACGAGCCAGGGATTGCTCATTTCGGTGGATGGAGGGGCCAAGTTCGAGCGGGTGAGCGGCACCCAGCTCTCCAGTGTCTCGACACGGTGGATTGAGTTTCATCCGAAGAATCCCGACATCATCTACGCCGCATCCGAAATTGGCGCGTTCAGGACGGATGATGGGGGGCGGAACTGGCGTTGGATTTTCTTTGAGACCCTGCCGAGTCAAAACAATGTGAAGTCCATTGCAGTCGATCCGGAGGATGTGGACCGGGCCACACTCGCGACCGGGGATGGGCTGTTCCGCACGCGGAATGGAGGGACCACCTGGGAGCGCTCTGGAGCGTTTCTCTTCACCAGCCAGACCGTCTATCGGGTCCTCTCCGATCCGAGAGATCCGGCGCATCTGTTCTGTTCCACCTGGCGCGGAGTCTGGGAAACCCACGACTGGGGTGACACCTGGGATGCATTCTACATCAATGATTCAGATTGGTCCCCGCGGGCGATTCGGTGGGACCCTGTGGATCCCGATGTTCTCTGGATCCTGACGTCTCATGAGCTCCTGCGCATTTCATCCCGCCCCCTTTCGATGGGGGATGCGGGGGGATTCGCGCGTCTCAAGGCGCATCTGGCGACAGAGAAATCGTTTCGGCATGTGCTGGATGCGACGTTCCGGAATCTCGGAGTGCATCGGGGCGAGCTGGGAGCGAAGCGTGCACGGTCTCGCTGGGGCGGTCTGCTGCCTCGATTGAATGGATACGTGGGGGTGTTCGACAGTCATCCCAGCGGAACCTTGAACGTGCCGTATGCGACTCAATTCGACACCGTGGACCAGCTGATTATTGGGCGCGAGATCGACAGTGATCTCGACGTGTATTACGGCGCGATCCTTCGATGGGATCTCTCCGCGCTCGTGTTTCACGAAGAAGAGCCGCATTTCGGTCGGTATTTCAAGGTTTCGAATTGGAACTACATGAGCGCTCGAACGGAGGTCCAACGCCTCTACGAGGAGCGCATCCGCCTTCTCGCTCTCTGGTATGGCGACCCCAGCAGGGATCTGGCTCTACGCACGAAGAGGCTCCTCCGTCTGGAGGAGGTCACGGCACATCTCGACGCCCTCAGCGGAGGCGTCTATGCGAAATCACTGAATTCCATTTTGGATGGGACTTTTGAAAAGGAGAG
>CAVOCR010000171.1:0-5365 GCA_963694245.1 Myxococcota bacterium | reverse complement strand
GAACGACTCGCATACGAAGTCTCCCCCCTCGAGAAATACGAAGTCGTTCCGGACTCGGTGGGTGGATTCATTGCTGCCAAGGAAGCAGTCAATGTGGAGATCGAGATTGCTGAGATGGGATGCCCTGTGCACTCATCGCTCTACGAAAGCATCCGACGCTGTGGAGAAGACACGCATCTGGCCGCGAAACTCATCGATCTCCTCGCCTGGGACATGGACTTCTTCCAGGACGTCCACAAAGGCGACGAAATCCGGATGATCGTCGAGAAGAAGAAGGTCGACGGAGTCTTCCTCGCCTACGGAGAGGTCCTCGCTGCTGAATACCGTGGACACGTCTCCACTCAGCGCTTCTTCTGGTACACGGATGACAAACACAACGTCGCGGACTTCTACACGGAAGACGGAGACTCGGTTCGGAAGGAATTCCTGAAGACTCCGCTGAAGTTCTCGCGGATCTCCTCCGGCTACTCACACCACCGCTACCATCCCGTCCTGCACCGCTACAAGCAGCACCTGGGGATCGACTACGCAGCGCCCGTGGGAACGCCGATCTGGTCCGTCGCGAGCGGAACCGTCACCAAGATTGGAAAAAAGGGACCCAGCGGAAATCTCGTCGCAGTCAAGCACGCGAACGGCTTCACATCCTACTACGCTCACCTCTCCCGCTTTGCGAAGGGCATCAAGGTCGGCGATCATGTGGAGCAGAAGAGCATCGTGGGATTCGTGGGGATGACCGGCCGGGCCACAGGTCCTCACCTTCACTTTGGTCTCAAGCACAAGGGTCGGTTCGTGAACCCTCAGAAGATCAAGTACACGACCGCCAACCCGCTCCCCGCGGCGGCGCAGCCTGAGTTCCAGAAGGTGATCGAGCTTCGCCTCGAGCAGCTCAAGCGGATCCAGATGGGCGACTCCGGTCCCCTCCGCAGCTAACACCCTCTCTCGTATTCTCCCTCAAGAATGAGTGTCGCGGGTTTCCCGGCGAATCGTTCCATCCAACGTGTTTTCATACACCAGATAGGGCGGATCGATGAGCACCTTGGTATGGGACGGAACCGAGCGGGTGATCCACACATTTCCCCCAATGATCGTATTCTCCCCGATGACCGTTCCGCCTCCCAGAATCGTGGCGCCCGCATAGATCGTCACACCATCCTCGATCGTCGGGTGACGCTGTCCATCCGCCCAGGCACCGGATTCATCCCGCGTGACGCTCAATGCCCCGAGCGTCACTCCCTGATAGATCTTCACACGATTCCCAATCACGGTGGTCTCTCCAATCACGACACCGGTCCCGTGGTCGATGAACAGCCCCGGACTGATCTGAGCTCCAGGATGGATGTCGATTCCCGTGCGACCATGGAGCACCTCGGTCATCATCCGTGGGATCAGGGGCACGCCCTCCTCATGGAGGAAATGGGCCGCACGATAAGCAGCGATCGCCCGAATCGATGGATAGGTCATCACCACTTCCACCAGAGACTGGGCAGCGGGGTCTCCTTCCATGGCTGCGCTCGCATCTTCCAGAAGGTGCGAGCGCATTTCAGGAATCGCTTCCAGAAAACGAAGAGCGATCTCACGGGTCTGCTCTTCCAGATTCCCCACGGATGCGGAGTCCACGCTCTGCCCGCATCGATCGCGATGCAGCAGCGCTTTCATGACCTCCTGTTGAAGCCCCGAATGCACCCTCGCGAGTCGCTCACCGATCACATGTCGAACGTTGGTGCGCTTGAGTGTGTCGCGCTCGTAATACCCCGGAAAAAACACGTCTTCGATATCCTGAAGAAGGCTCGTCACACGCTGTCGAGACGGGAGATTGAACCCTTCAATATGGTTGATGCCTCCACGCTCCGCATAGGAGCCGAGAACATCCTCCACGGCCTGAGTGAGCCGCGGATCATCAACATGTGTGGGCTGATCGCTCATCCAATTCCCCTCTACTCCTTCATGGACACTGGGCGGGCGCGCAGGTCTGAAAGAGGTCTTCGGGACCATCCGGCCCCTGACTCTCCCCGCAGGCATCGTCCCCATCCGTGAATGCGCAATCCTGGTCCGTGACACAGGGATGGGCGCAGATCGTCGTTTTAGAACCGGGCCCTGCCAATTTCACGCAACGCATCTCCCCCGTGCAGTCGTTGTGATGCGAGCACGGAGTGCAGGTCTTTTCCAGTCGACATTGGCTGATCACGACGTCGAATGCGACGGACTTTCTCGGGAGTGCCACATGATCATCGCACACCATGAACGGTCCTCCGTCAAGGCACTCCACATCGTTCGTGCACAAGGCGCTGCAGTAGCTCCCGTCCACTCCGGGAAGACAGAGAAGAGACTGGCAATCCGCGTTCTTTTCGCACGGGCTTCCGACTCCCACCGACACATCCAACGCTGGATGGCGGACACAGAGATGTTCCACCTCTCCCGGGCTCGCGGGATCGCTCGCGATGACCCAGGCTGTGCAGACTTCCTGTGCATCCGTACACCCAAACGTCGCAGCACACTCTTCGAGCGAGCTTCCTTCTCCCACTGGCCAGCATACTGGGACCATCAAATCATCGGCAGGATCCACACTCTCATTGAATCCATAGGGAACAGAGCGACAAATCGAGGGGTGTGTGACCCCGTTCAATTCGATCGGCCCACAGGACTCATGACCCGTGCACAACTGGCTGCACAGGGGATCCACGACCTTGTCCACATCATCGACAATGCAGAGGCCGAGTTCACATTCCCCCTCTCCCGGGGAGAGCCCACACGAGGCTCCATACGCGCCAAAACCCTCCGGAGGTGTTCGGCAGACACGACTCAAGTCATACGCTGCAAAATCCGGATCCTCCGCCGGAAGTTCCACCGGAACGCAGATTTCCCCGAGATCCGCACAGTCCGCGTTGATTTCGCACTCCCGCAATTCACCCGCATGAGGGAGCGGTTCACAGACATGAAGCGCCAGCGACTGATCCTTCTCTCCGTCGCCATCCACGTCGAAAGGAATCTCCGCGACTGCACAGATTTGACCCGTGCTCGCGACGCAATCCGCGTCCGTTGAACACAATGAGCCGCATTGGCCCTTGTAACAGAGTTCCGGATGATCACAGATCACCCCCTCCGCTGGATCATTGCTGCACGGCTCTCCCGCCGAAGCATTGGCTCCTTCGTCCAGCGCAACACATCGATGATCCCAATCCACTTTCCCATTGGCGGGCGCTCCCACGGAGAGGCGACATCGATATGCTGGATCCACGCAGTCTCCATCCCGATCACACGCCCCCGGACCACACAGGCCGACCAGGCCCGAGCCCGTGAACTCCGTCGGTTTTCGCGCTTCACACGACCATGCGGAACAATCGGCATCCTCTTCACAGACCTCCTCCGGTCGGGTGGTGCAGACCCCCTCAACACAACTCGCTTCCGCCGTCAGACAGTCACTCCCGTCGACACAAGCCCCCGTGCACCCGTCTTCAAGACACAGCAAAGCATCCGCGCACAACCCGGGTTCCTCTCCCAGCAAACCACACTCGCCCCCCACCAACACGGGCTCCGGAACGGCCGTGACACAACGCGCTGTCGTCATTCCTCCGACCGGAAGCAACGCACAGGTCTCCCCGTCCGCGCAGTCCGCCGGGCGAGTACAGAAGCGGAAATCCGTTCCCGCAACACAGGTGGGGCCGGAATCTCCCAGGGGGCCGGGCGTGTCCACACAGCGATAATCAGTTCCCAACGGTCCCTCGAAGGCATCCGCGCAGCTGGAATAGGCCGCGTCCTCCACGCCATCTGGAAAGACCTCGCCTGTCGCGTTGTCGAGAAAGTCCCGCTCCATCTCACAGGACCGGGTGCAGATGGGAGTACGACACGCTCCCGTCGCACATTGTGCATGCAGACATTGAGGAAAGAGCTCGCCCGCTGAAGGCATCGTGTCGGGATGACACTCGGCGGTCGCCCCACAGGCATTGCCGAACAATGCGAACTCCCCTGTCGGCTCACACTGCCCTTCAATCGAGCACGAAAGTCCGAGGGAGCAGGTTCCGCACAGTCCCCCGCAACCATCCGAGCCGCACTCCGCGCCATCGCACTCCGAAGAACACACATCCGGCAAGCGAGTCTCCACATCTTCGTCGGAAGCGTCGAGGACATCGTCCTCCAGGGAATCCAGCGCATCTGGAGCCACCACATCCGTAGCCAACACATCGGGTTCCCCCGTCGCGGGCTCCGCACATGCAGCCAGACCAATTGCCAGAAGAAGGAAGGGCGTTCGTATCAAAACATGCTCCATCATGTGTCCAGAATACGAAAGGGCGGACCAGCACGTCAAAATCAATTCGCAAAGTGGCGCCCACTTCCCAAAGCCCCTGGTTTCCGAGGCTGCATGGAGCCTCTTGTTCCATGCGTTTCCCGATGCTAAAGTATCGCGTTTTCGAGGACTTCCACGCACAAGACTGGCATTCATGCGTTTCTCCTGCCCCTACTGCTCGACCGACTACCGGATCGCTCCCGACAAGCTTTCGTCGGAGATCATCAAGGTCCAGTGTCGCGTATGCGACAACGTCTTCGCAGTCCGGGCTCCCGCGGATGAGGAAGAACTGAAGGCCACCGAATTCTCCGGACCGCCATCCCACCCAGATACCGAAGCCGACGCACCCGATGCGGGACATTGGTTCCACGTCGAAAACGGAGAAAAAAAGGGACCCTTCACTCTCGGTCAATTGAGCACATCCATCACGACGGGTCAGCTCGAGGACACGACCTATGTGTGGCGTCCGGGAATGGACGAATGGAAACGGGCCCGAGACGTCTCCGAACTGACCGCTGCAGCTCAGAATGTCGTCACTCCAGAAGCCACCGAACTCGCGGAAAATCTCCAGCCGACCCCCATGGCGGCCGTCCAGGAGACCATCACGGAACAGGAGCCGATTGGCGAAACCCCGGATTCCAGGCGCCGTGCCAGTGTCGCACGGCCGGCCTCCTTGCGCCGAACACGAAACCGCGGTGGAGCGCGTTCTCGACGCGCAGGTCCTCCTCCCCGGCCCCTTGACACCCCACAACCGGAACACCCCACATCCCTTCCCGCCGAGAAGGAACCCGAGACTGCGCCACCCGCTCCTTTGAAGGCGGTCAGCGCTCCCCCTCCCCGTCCCCGTCCCACGTTGACGGATGATTCGGATCTCGCTGAACAGGTTTCCGAGATGTTGCCGGTGGGAGATCTCGCCAGACCCCTCGACGAAGAGGACGTCCACGAGCCGCAGCCGGCGCCGCAGCCGGCGCCGGAGCCGGAACCCGAGCCCGAGCCAGAGCCCGAGCCGGAGCCCGAGCCCGAGCCGGAACCCGAGCCAGAACCAGAGCCGGAGCCCGAGCCCGAGCCAGAACCGGAGCCGGA